>JAFGPF010000030.1 GCA_016926115.1 Dehalococcoidales bacterium
GTCACCCTGGGCGGTCCGGGGCTGGGCGACCGCCTGCTGCATCGCCGTCAGGGGAATATAGATATTGTTATCCGGCGAGTTCATGCCGAAACCTACTTCTTCGAGCACGCCGACTACGGTTACAATGAGCCCGCCCATGCGCATCCGCTGCCCGACCGGATTCTCCGTGCCGAAGAGCGTCTCCGCTACCTCGGACCCGAGTACCGCCACCTTGGCGGAACGCTCGTAATGCTGGACGGTAAAGAACGCACCGTCGGCAAGTTCATATTGCTGCACCTCCCATTGATTGGGGGTAACCCCGGTGACCGAAGAGTTCATGTTATTGCTGCCGACGACCACCTGGAGAGCGCTCGAGTAGGTAGGAGCCACCGCGGCGACGTTGGGGACCTCTGCGGCTATTGCCTCGGCGTCTTTCATGGTCAGTGTACCCGAGGCGGCGCCACCTACGCCGCCGAACATGCGCCCGCCGGGCATGATGTTGACAAGCTTTGTACCGATGCCTTCAATCATGGAAAGTATATCTTCCTGCGTGCCCTGGCCGATGGACATCAGGGTAATCACGGAGGCGACGCCGATAACCACGCCCAGTATCGTTAGAAAGCTGCGCAGCTTGTGAGTGCTTAGTCCGACCCAGACGGTGGCGAACAGGTTATACCATTTTTTCATGCATCCTCCTCCGCAATTATCTCGCCGTCCTTGACATGGATAATGCGCGTGCAATGGCTGGCGATGTTGGCATCATGGGTTACTATTACCACGGTAATGCCCCGCTCGGCGTGTAATTGGGTGAGGATGGACATTACCTCCTCGCCGGAGTGGCTATCCAGCTGGCCGGTAGGTTCGTCCGCCAGGAACAGGGCGGGGTTTTTCACTATTGCCCGGGCGATGGCTACCCGCTGCTGTTCACCGCCGGAAAGCTCGATGGGGCGGTGGCGTATCCGCTCGGAGAGCCCCACCTTATCAAGTGCTTCCAGCGCCTGCTTGCGGTCGACGCCGCCGGCATAGGTCATGCCGAGTTCCACGTTGGCAAGCGCCGTCAGGCGTGAGAGCAGGTTGAAAGTCTGGAAAATAAACCCGATTTTTTGTCCCCTGATACGCGCCAGTTCGCCGCCGCTGAGGCGGCTGACCTCGCTATCTTCCAGTCGGTAGCTGCCAGAAGTCGGCACGTCCAGGCAGCCTATCAGGTTGAGCATGGTCGTCTTCCCGGAACCGGACGGCCCCATGATAGCCACCAGTTCGCCCTGCTTGATGTGGAGGTTTATCCCCTTGAGCACGGTCAGTTCTGTCTTGCCCATCGAGTATGTTTTCACGATATTTTCAAATTTAATCATACAACGGTCTCCGTATTTAGCGTGGCCCGAAAATACCCATTCTCGGTGGTCCGTCTTCTTCTTCGGTCGCCACCGTAGTTCCCGAAGAGATGATAATTTCCTCGCCTTCGCTGAGTCCTTCCGTAATCTCGGTGTACTGGTAGTCGCTCAATCCGGTCAGCACGGCGCGTTTCTCAATTTCGCCGGAAGCGGATACCACCTGCACGTAGCTTTCCGTGCCTTCCTGTATTACCGCGGCATTTGGTACCAGTAGGGCGTCCTTGCTTTCCGCCACGATGATGCTGACAGTAACCGTAAGTCCGTCCCTCAACTGGGTTTTGGAGAGGTCCAGCGCCGGCATCTGTAACCCCTGTTCGCCGAATTCTTCACCAAACTCCGACCAGTCAGGGAATTCAAATCCCTCGGGGAACTCAAAGCCTTCCGGCGGTGGTGGGAAGCCGCCTTCTGGCGGTTCGAATCCCTCTGGAAACTCGAATCCCTCGGGCGGAGGTCCGAAACCCCCTTCCGGAAATTCAAATCCCTCCGGAAATTCGAACCCTTCCGGCGGCGGCCCGAACGCGGGCTCCACCGCTTCCAGCGATTCCAGTTCTACCTTGACGGCGTAATTTACCACGCCCGATTGTATGGTGGCGGTGGGGGAGATATGGGTTACCTTGGCGGGGAAGGTGACTCCTGAAATAGCGTCCGCCTGTATTGTGGCGTTGCCGCCGATTTGTACCTGGAGTATGTCCATCTCGCTGACGAGGATATCCGCCTCGAACTTATCCGGGTCGGCAAGCTGTATCGCCACCGTTCCCGTAAGGACTTCATCGCCGCCGGCAACGTTAACCTGGGTAATAAATCCGTCGAAAGGCGCCGTAATTACCGGGCTTTTGTCCTGCGCATCTTCTACATCCTCCTGGGCGTCTACCAGGGCTTTCTCGGCGTCCTGCAGGTTGCCCTGGGCCAGTGTCAGGCTCAACTCCTTGAGAGCCACGTCATCGGCGACATCGGCAAGGTCTTCTTCGGCGTTAGCCAGTGCCTTTTCCGCCGATTCCACCTGTTTCTTCTTGATGGTGATTTCCCGGCTCTCGTAGCCGGATAATACGTTGTCGTAGTCCGTCCGTGCTATCGTCAGTCTTTCCTCCGCCTGTTCCAGCGTCAGGAGGTAGTCGTCCGCGGCCATTCCGGCGGTGTTAAGTCCGGTGGTGACATAGTCATACCAGGCGTTCGCCCTGCGCCACTCGGAAAGGGCTGCCTGATAGTCAATAGCGGGAATGCCCTCCGCCAGACTGTTGATAGCCTGGTCGAGGCTTATCTGGGCGTTGAGTACCGCCAGTTCCTTGGTGGCTAAATTGTCCTGTGCGTTTTTCACGTTCTGCTCGGCGGTTTTCAGGCTGATTTGCGCCTGTGTCAATGCCCGTTCCTTGGTGGTTACCAGGTCTTCAAGCGTACTCATTTCATCGTCCCACTCATCGGCATCCAGCCTTACCAGCACCTGACCTTCTTCCACGGAGTCACCCTCTTCCACCAGCACCTCGGCTATCGTTCCTTCCTGGAAGAAAAGGTCGATTGCCAGTTCTTCGGTCAGCGACAGCGCCAGGTTCCCGGCCGCCGTGATATCCAGGACGATGTCACCTCTTGTCACAGAGGTAACCTGGGTCTCGGCTGACTCTTCGTCCGTGGGCGCGCTGCAGCCGAACAGACCTCCCAGCACCGCGCTAAGAATAATTACCGATAGTAGTAGCTTGATAACTTTCATGGTATTCTCCTGCTTCCTCTTCGTCATTATCGTCTACGATAAAACGGTCGTTTTGCCTCTAGACACCTTATAGGATAATTGTTAAGTAAATATTAATGTAATGCCTGTGTTAGTTCAAATGGGTAACGTAAACGTAAAAGTGCTTCCCTCACCCGTCTGGCTTTCCACGTTGATGCTCCCGCCGTGGGCTTCCACCAGGCGTCTGGTAATGGTAAGTCCCAGTCCGCTGCCACCGGTGGCTCTGGCGCGCGACTTGTCCACCCGGTAAAATCGTTCGAATATCATGGGCATGTCTTCCGCCGGGATTCCCTCGCCGGTATCGGCAACGCTGACATACAGATTGTCTCCCTCGTGCCGGGCGGTTACCGTAATTTTGCCTTTCCTGCCGGTGTGCGCCACCGCGTTATCCAGGAGGTTAAGGAGTACCTGCCTGATGCGGTGGGAATCTATATTCACCTTTGGCAGTCCTTTCGTGAGGTCGGTGGATATTTTCAAGCCCTTGGCGGAAACCTTACTCTTTAATACGGTTACAGTTTCCTCGATGAGTCTGGAGATATCTTCCGGTTGCTTCACCAGTTTCAGTTCGCCGGCATCGGCGAGGCTCAGTTCCTGAAGGTCGTTGATAAGGCGCGAGAGTGTCGAGGCTTCCTCGTTGAGCGAGCGTATGGTTTTTTTGTCCGACTTTATTACGCCGTCGCTGATAGCTTCCAGGTAGCCCCGGAGATTGGACAGGGGCGTCCTAAGTTCGTGGGCGATATCAGCGACCATGTTGCGGCGCAGTCGTTCGGTATGTTCCAGATTTTCCGCCATGGAGTTGAACGACCGGGCAAGTTCGGCGACTTCCCCCCTGCCTTTGGGGTCGACGCGGCGGGTAAAGTTGCCTTTTCCGTATTCCCTGGCGGCGTTGCCGAGGGCTTTAACCGGCGCCAGGATGCGGCGGGACAGGAAAAAAGTAAGCAGCAGGGCGATGGCGACCGCAATCATGCCTGCCCAGATGAAGAAGCGGCCGATGGTGCCGTAGGTAAACTGTAACGCGGCGCGGTTGATATCCGGCGATTCTCCTTCGCTGATGCGGAGCGTGCCGACAGTCCCTCTTCCCATCATCGGCGCCATGGGCTGGCCGGGCTTAGAATCGGTATAAACGCTGCCCAGCAGGGTTTCATCGGAGTCAGCGATTACCTTGCCTTCATTATCGGTCAGGATAATCCGCCGTCCGTAGATATTGCCCCACTGCACGACGAAGGGTTGTATACCGTCCCAGGTCCTCATCATCTGGTAGTAACGGGACAACTCCGTTTCCACCCTTTTGTCCTGCATTAACATCACGCGTTCGCCGAAACGGCTAATTTCGTCATAGGTGGTGCGGTAGGTGAAAAAGAACACGGAACTGATAATAACGATGATTACTAGACCGAAGGCGGCGAGGAGGCGGAAGTTCAGGCTGTGTATCAATTAACTGCCTCCATGAGCTTGTAGCCGGCGCCGTATACCGTCTTGATGTACCTGGGGTGGCGGGGGTCGGGTTCCAGTTTACGGCGCAGTTTGAGGATATGGACGTCGATGGTACGGTCGAAGCCATCGAAGTCGTGCCCGAGGGCTTTATCGATAATCAGCGCCCGGCTGAAAACACGCCCCGGCTCTTTCACGAGTGCCCCCAGCACCTTGAACTCGATGGGTGTAAGGTTCAGCGGCTTACCTTCCAGGTAGGCTTCGTGTTTCATGAAATTAACGGTGAGGTCGCCGTGCTCGATTTTTTCCGGTCCGCGTTCCCCGGGGAGTCGCCGCAGCACTGCCCTGACCCGTGCCGCCAGCTCACGGGGGCTGAAAGGCTTAGTTACATAGTCGTCGGCGCCGATATCCAGTCCCTTGAGCCTGTCGTCGTCCGTGGTCATGGCGGTAAGCATAATTATGGGTACGTCTGACTCTTCACGCAGGATGCGGCATATTTCCAGTCCGTTAATACCGGGCAGCATCAGGTCGAGAACGATGAGGTCCGGCTGGCTTTCCCGGGCGAGTTTCAGGGCTTCGTTGCCGTTGTAGGCGGTGATGACGCGGTAGCCGTCTCGGTTGAGGTAGAGCTTGACCAGTTCCACCGTTTTAACATCGTCATCGACTACGAGTACTTTCTTCCCCGGCATGAATAAGTCCCCCGCATTTTAGTTTGTTCATATAATGTTATAACACAATTGTTAAGAAAATATGAAAAAACAGGAAGGGAGGGGTACATCCCCCTCCCTTCCATAAGGTGGGATTTTATAAGCTGAGATGTTTATCCTTCCGTGGTATCCGGTGCGCACCAGCCGTGGGGCCCTCCGCCGAATTTCTCGGCAAATCCACGGAAGTTGCGGAACATACCGCCGAATCGTTTACCGCCGTCCTCGTTACCGGGTCCGAAATGCAGGCCGATATCCGGTTTGGCTTCCATCCATTCATCGAACTCATCGGTCGGGAATTCGGGCTTTTCCGATAGCCACTGCTCAAACTCGTCGAGTTGTTCCTGGGTTACCAGGCCTTCCTCTACCAGCCTTTGCTGTATCCTTTCCTTGGCCTGAATTCCCAGTTCATTCCTGGCCTGGTTGAAGGCGTTTTGCAGTTCGTCCGATTCGATGGCGACACCCGTGTTCGTCTCGTAGATTTCCGCGACCTTGCCCAGGAGGTTGTTTTCTCCCGCCGGAAGCTGGCCGGTGTCCTCATCGTCCGCGTTGGCTACCGCGTAACCGCCCAGGATTGCCCCCAGGACGACCACCGATATCACCACGGTCAGGAGGAATTTCTTACTTCTCCACATAATGGGTTGCTCCTTTCTGTTTTTTCTTAATTCATATTACCAGGGAAATATTAAAATCTGATTAACATCGATGAGATGATGGTCACATACATCGGGTGTATATTTATTTATAATATAATCGTATATACGGGAAGTTTTATATGACGACGAAGACTAGGAAAGTACAAAAAGCCCGCATCCATGTTACCGGCATGACCTGCACCACCTGCGCCGCCACCGTGGAGAAGGCGCTGGCGGATACGAAGGGCGTGGAACGGGCTAACGTGAATTTCGCCTCGGAGAAGGCTTCCGTGGACTACGACCCGGAGAAAACGGACTTTTCTAAAATCAGAGAAGCTATCACCGATTCCGGGTATAACATAGCGACGCAAAAGTCTATATTCCCGGTCAGCGGCATGACCTGCGCTTCCTGTGTTACCCGCGTGGAGGAAGCCCTTAAAAGCGTCCCCGGTGTGGTTTCGGTGAATGTGAACCTAGCATCGGAGAAAGCCACGGTGGAGTACATCGAGGGGACGGATGCCGCCGACCTGCGCAAGTCTGTCCACGACGCTGGCTACGAGCTGGGCAGTGAAGTAGAAACGCTGGAAGACGTCACCGCTGCCTCCGGTCGGGAAACCAAGAATGTCAGGGACAGGTTTATCTTGGCGGCGGTCCTTGCCGCCGTCATCATGGCTTTGATGTGGCTGCCATCGTTCACGGGTAAATCGTATCTCCTGTGGGCGCTGGCGACGCCGGTGCAGTTCTGGGCGGGCTGGCGGTTCTACCAGGGGGCGTGGGGCGCCCTGAAGCACCGCACCGCCGATATGAACACCCTGATTGCCGTGGGCACGTCGGCGGCTTATTTCTACAGTCTGGTGGCGGTGCTTTTCCCCGGTCTCTTCCGCGCCGGAGGGCTGGAAGTCCACCTGTACTTCGATACCTCCGCCATGATTATCACCCTGATACTGCTGGGGCGTTTCCTGGAGGCGCGGGCTAAAGGGCAGACCTCGGCGGCGATTAAAAGGCTCATCGGACTTCAGCCGAAGACGGCGCTGGTGATACGGGACGGTGAAGAGATAGAAATACCTGTGGAAGACGTGCAGGTCGGCGACCTTGTCCTCGTGCGACCCGGCGAGCGCGTGCCGGTGGATGGCATTATCCGGCAGGGGCAGCCCGGCATCGACGAGTCCATGGTGACCGGCGAAAGCCTGCCGGTGGATAAAAAAGCGGGCGACGAGGTAATCGGGGCGACCATCAACAGGACGGGAAGCTTCCGCTTCGAAGCCACCAGAATCGGCAAGGACACCACGCTGGCGCGCATCGTCCGGCTGGTGGAGGAAGCCCAGGGGAGCAAGGCGCCTATCCAGCGCCTGGCGGATATTATCGCCAGCTACTTCGTGCCGGTGGTTATCGGCATCGCCGTGATTACATTTATAATATGGTACTTTGCCGGACCTGCCCCCTCGCTGACGTTTGCCTTCCTCAACTTCATTGCCGTGCTGATTATCGCCTGCCCCTGCGCCCTGGGACTTGCCACGCCGACGGCTATCATGGTGGGCACGGGCAAAGGCGCCGAGCAGGGCATCCTTATCCGCAGCGCCGAAGCCCTGGAACGATTTTACAAAGTGGATACGCTGCTGCTGGACAAAACGGGCACGCTTACCGAGGGCAAGCCGGAAGTGACCGATATTATCGCTGCCCCTTCATATAAAGAGGACGAGGTACTCGCTCTGGCGGCGGCAGTGGAGCACGACTCCGAGCATCCTCTCGGGGAAGCCGTGGTCAGGGAAGCCCAAAAAAGAGACCTCAAGATTGCTACAGTCGCCGGTTTCCAGGCTGTTCCGGGTCGCGGTGCGGAGGCGAAAATCGGTAGAAAGAAGCTCCTGCTGGGCAATTTGCAATTGATGGGAGACCGGAAAATCGCTTTGAACGGGCTGGCGGAGAAAGCCGATGGTCTGTCAAAGAACGGCAGGACGGTGATGTTCCTGGCGGTTGACGGCAGGGCGGCGGGTGTCATCGGGCTGGCGGACACGTTAAAGTCGGATGCTGATACAGTGGTAGCCGGGATAAGCCGGAGGGGTATCGAGGTGGTGATGGTCACCGGCGATAACCAGCGTACTGCCGAAGTCATCGCCCGCGAGGCGGGAATCGACCGCGTTCTTGCCGAGGTGCTGCCGGAGAACAAGGCTGAAGAGGTGAAAAAGCTCCAGGAAGAGGGCAGGGTGGTGGCAATGGTCGGGGACGGTATTAACGACGCCCCGGCGCTGGCGCAGGCGGACGTGGGCATCGCCATTGGCACCGGCACCGATGTCGCCATGGAAACGGGCGATATTACCTTGATTGGCGGCGACCTGGACGGTATTACCGCGGCGATTTCGCTGAGTCGGCGTACCATGCGGACGATAAAACAGAACCTCTTCTGGGCGTTCGCCTATAATACGCTGCTCATCCCGGTGGCGGCGGGGGTGCTTTACCTTGCCTTCGGCAAGACCGGCGTGCCGTCCGGACTGAATTTTATCTTGGGTGATTACGGATTTCTCAATCCGATTCTGGCGGCGGCGGCGATGGCTGCCAGCTCGATAACGGTGGTATCCAACTCGCTGCGCCTGAGGGGCTTTACACCCCCGAAGATATCGGAATCAAACAAAGGAGAAGGAGGTGCCGGAATGGCTATCGACCCCGTATGCAAGATGACCGTTGATGAAAAGACAGCGGCGGCGACTTCTGAATATAAGGGCAAGAAGTACTACTTCTGCGCCGCGGGCTGCAAGAAGGCTTTTGATGCCGACCCGGAGAAATACCTGGCAACTGAATAGGCGGGAGTGGTTATTCCGCCTTTTTTGCCCTTCTCCTCAGCAGTAAAAGTATGACAATGGTGGCTACGCCCACGCCCGCTACGGCGAAGATAAAGACCTTGTTCAGCAGGACTCCCATTATGCCAGACGAGTCCTCTTCGCCGATATTAGCGGCAATGTCCTCTTCGTCGGTCAGGTTGTCGGCGGTATCTTCTTCAAGGTCTTCCTCGATTCCCAGCAGTTCATCGACGATTACCTCGCTTGCCGAGGGTTCGCTGACCGGTGCGGCGGACTCGGATTCCGTCTCCTCTTCGACTTCGGCTGCCGGCTCTGTCACCGGTTCCGGTTCAGCCAGCGGCGGCAACGGGTTGGCAAGGTTGATAGTTTTATCGTTGTTGGTTTCGTCGTTCTCGGTGATTAAGTCGTCGCTGTCGGCAATCACTTCGAGTACGTGCTCTCCGTCCTCCGCCGTCCAGTTGAAGATGCCCACCGCCGTCGATTCTCCGCCGATTGAGTCGATAGCCAGGTTGTTCAGCAGTTCATCGTCGATATAGCAGGCAAGATACGGGGAAACGGCAGGTCCGCTCCCGAGGTTCTTGACGGTAATCATGAAAGTCACCGTGGTACCATCGGAAAATTCGGCGGGCGACCAGGATACACCCTGTATGGCGAGGTCGGGGGCGGGCATATATACCGTACGTTCGTTATTTGTTTCGTCTATCTCCGATGTATCGCCTGTTTTATCGATAACTGCTTTGAAGATATGGGAGTCCGATTCCACTTCCCAGGTGAAAGTCCGGGTAATCGTGTTACCGGGCTCGATATATCCGATGCTGTGATTGCCCCGGTAGATATCGTCCACGTAGTAGTTTATAAAGGAATCGCTAACCTCGAGGTCTCCGTCGTTCTCAATGACGATTGTAAAGGTAACGTCGTCGCCCGGCGAAGGCACCAGCGGCGTCCAGGTGATGCTTTGAACGGCCAGGTCGGGGGCGGGTATGGAAATAGTCGCCGACATTGTATTATTGGATTCATTGGTTTCCCCGACGCTGTCATGATAATCCGCGGTAATCCCGATGGTATGTGTACCGCCCGTAGCCTGCCACGTGGCTTTCCGGGTAACGGTGCCTCCGGGTTCTATCGTGTGAATGGCGATTGTGTTCAGCAGGGCGCCGTCGACGTAATACGCGAGGTAGGATGGACTGGCGCTACCGCTGCCGTTGTTCTCGACGGTGGCTATGACACTTACCATGTCGTTGGCGGACGGGTCCGCCGGGGTATAGCTGATGCTTTCAATTACCAGGTCGGCGGATGGAGAAGGCCTGGATAATGATACATTCACCGTCCTGGTGTTGTTGTCTTCGTTGCTTTCCACCAGTATATTGTCTTCATCGACGACGGCGGTAACGGTAATCGAGCTCTGCTGGGTTGACCAGGGGAACGTCGCCGTGGTGGAAGCCCCCGGGTCCAGCCCCGGCAAGCGATTGCTGATGCTGGAATAATCGTCCACATGTAGGTCCAGGTCGATAGAGTTAGCCCGTTTTACCCCCTGGTTCTCGACAGTAACGGTGAAGGTGAACGAGTGACCCGTCAGCGGAGTTGACGGCGACCACGTAATGCTCTGGATGATGAGGTCGGCGGCTACGGCGGGCAGGGATGTCTCGGCACTGTTGTTGGTCTCGTCTATCTCGGTAAGGGTTTCACCGGCATCGGCTATCGCTTTAAACGTATGGGCATTCGCGTCTAATGCCTGGGTGAATGTCTCGGTGGTTGAAGAACCGGGGCTAAGCTGGCCTACATAGGTCGAGTCCTGGCAGACGCCGTCGATGAAGAACGCCAGTATCGAACTGCCGGACGTGCCGTTACCCTGGTTTTTTACGGTGGTAGTGAAGGTGACATCGCCGTTTTCCGTGCGGGTTGCGGGTGACCACGTAATAGTGTCGATAGCAAGGTCGGGGGTGGCGGTGGCGCAGTGTACCGCCTTGTAATTATTCATCTCGTTAATCTCGGCGACCTGGTTCAATATATCGGCATGGGCTTCCAAGGTGTGCGGGCCCGATAACGCCGCCCACGTGTAGGTGATGTTGGAACTGGTTCCGGGGTATATCGGCATGACCAGCTGCTTTATCCTTGGTTTCCCGTCGATGTACAGGTTCACGTAGAACGCCGGAGCCATGTAGTTGCCCCGGTTCGTGACCGATATGTAAAAAGTTACCTTATCGCCGATTGAGGGATTTTCCGGTATCCAGGTTATCTCGTCGATTGCCAGGTCGGCGGCTACCACATAAAAGGCGTACGTTTTCTCGTTGTTTTCCTCGTTCTCCTCGTCAATGCCGTTGGAGCAGTCTATTACCGCCCGGATGGAGTGTTCGCCCGCCTCTGCTTCCCAGTAATAGGTGTTTGTAAAGGTGGTGTTAGCGGCCGCCTGCCGTGCGTAATCGGTTTCCAGATAGACATCATCGATGTAGTAGGCAACGAGGGAAGAGCCTGCGTAACCATCCCCCTGGTTCCTGATATTCACCGTGAACGTCACCGTATCCCCGATTACCGGTATTTCCGGGTACCAGGAAATAGATTCGATTATCAGGTCGGGCTTATCGGAGGGAGCGGCAAGCGCGTGGTTATCGCCCGTGATTACGGCAGGGGCCAGCAGGACCGCCAGCAGGCATATTATTACCGTGGCACCGGGCATTGCCCGGAGTTTGCAGATACTCATAGAGTTATAGCCTTCACGTGTCGGCTGATTACAGGATAACTCGATGGGCGTACGGGTGATTGGGCTGTAGCATGGGTTTAGGTATGGTGTTATCCCTCATTTTTAAAGGGTCTTGGAGAGCATGGCTGAAAAAATGTACGCCGCAGACTGATGTCTGCGGCGTTATTCATTGATATGTGTTAGATGATAGGGTAGTTATATTTTCCTGCCGGAGCTTGCCCAGTATTTTTCACGCAGGTCGCGTTTCATTATCTTGCCGGCGGCGTTCTTGGGCAGGGCATCCATGAACTCCATCGATTTAGGCGATTTGTACCCCGCGAGGTTTTTCTTGCAGAATGCAATCAATTCTTCGGTGGTAACTTTGGCGTCCTTCTTCAGACTGACGACGGCATGGACTTTCTCCACCCAGTAGGGGTCGGGGATGCCGATTACTGCTGCCTCGTGCACGCCGGGGTGGCGGTAGAGTATTTCCTCCACCTCTCTGGGGAAAACGTTCTCGCCGCCGGTGATTATCTTGTCCTTTTTTCGGTCGACGATGTACACGTAGCCGTTTTCGTCGTAGCAGCCGATGTCGCCGGTGTGCAGCCAGCCGTCGATGATGGTGCTTTTGGTATCCTCGGGACTCTTCCAGTATTCAATCATGTTGTGTTTGCTGCGGACGATAATCTCGCCCATCTCACCGGGGTCGACGTCTTTATCCTTGTCGTCGACGATTCTTACCTGTACGCCGATATCCGGTTGTCCGGCGGAGGAGAGTATTTTTTCCTGCGGTTTACCCAGCACGTCGTGGTCTTCCTTGGGCAGGTGGCAGATGGCGGGTCCGCTCTCGCTCATGCCGTAGCCCTGTCCGAAGACATTCCCGAAGGTCGCCAGACCGCTCTTCAGCACTTCCAGCGGCATGGGGGAGCCGCCGTACCAGATGTACTTGAGGCTGCTGACGTCGTACTTTTTAACCTCGGGCACGGCGAGCATGGCGACGAGGTGGGTGGGCACGATGGATACGTGCGTGGCTTTTTCGTCCTGGATGAGCTGCATGACGCCGGCGGGGTCGAAGTTTTTCACGATGACGTTGCAGCCGCCCACGTAGAGAATGGAGCGGTAAATGGTGTCGCCGGCGATGTGAAACATGGGGGATACCTGGATATGCCGGTCGTCCGCCTGTATGCTCAGGTTGATGATGTAGGTGCGGGTATCGTCCCAGGCTTCTTTGTGGGAATACACCGCGCCGCGGGGCAGGCCGGTGGTGCCGCTGGTATAGATGATATAGAACCCGTCGTCTTCGTCCACCTGGACATCCGGTTCTTCGTCTCCGGGCGCGGAATCGATGAGGTCGTTGATGAATGTCATGTCTTTAGCCGACTCTTCGAGTGATACGGCGTTCTTGACTCCGGTCATCCTGGGGCGTATCGATTCGATGACGGGCATCAGTTCCGGGCCGACGAACAGGGTGTTGACCTCCGAGTAGTTAATCAGGTGGTCCAGTTCCTCGGCGCCGAGGCGGGGATTGAAACGAGAGAGCAGGTAACCGCCCTTCATCGCCGCCCCGTAGACGATGCAGTAGTCGAGGCAGTTCCAGGAGAGAATACCTATGGAGTCGCCCTTTTTCACCCCGAGTTTCTGCATGGCATTGACCAGGCTGTTGACTTTGGCGTTGAACCGGGCGTAGGTCAACCGCTGGTCTCCGTAAACGTACGCCTCCTTGTCCGGGCGCAGGAGCGAGTGGCGGTGGATGATATAAGCAAAAGTGCCTATTTTATACCGGGATAGTTCCTTTAATATCTGACCTGCTGGCATTCTATTCCTCCATATTCGCGGGATGTTTCTAACTCCGGGCTGACCGGCGCAAAGGGCTGCTGTTCAGGCTGACTGTATGGGCTTGGGGAAAATCGGTCGGCGTACGGATGTTATGCAAGTACTCTCCTTGATAATAAGTGGTGGGCCACTCTGGGTTCGAACCAGAGACCTCAGTCTTATCAGGACTGCGCTCTAACCAGCTGAGCTAGTGGCCCGTATACTA
>JAFGPF010000031.1 GCA_016926115.1 Dehalococcoidales bacterium
ATCACGGGTAACACAATGGTCGGCGCGGTCACAGAGGCCGGGGTCGGCGATGCAGTCTACCGGCGCCGTTCCCCCTTCCAGCAGCCGGACGATTTCGCTCAGCTTTAACTCGCCCGGCGACCTGGTCAACCTGATGCCGCCATGTGCACCGCGGGTGCTTGTCAAGATTCCGGAACTTACCAGCGGAGCAATGATGTGTTCCAGGTAGTGGAGTGATATGTTCTGGCGGTCGGCAATGTCCTTGAGTTGCACCGGGCTGTCTTTATAGTTCAGGGCGAGGTCCAGCAGCGCCCTCGTCCCGTACCTTGCCCGGGTTGACAGTTTCAATTCGTTACCTCTATTGTTGACAGAAATAGTAAACTTTAATTGAAGTCTAACATCAATAATAACTGCTGTCAACTTTGAAAGTACAGCGGCTATTGTGTAGAATATTGTCGATGGAGATGAAGTTTCGCAGTCTTCCTGCTGTGGACAAAGTCCTTTCCGATGAGCGTATCGACCGGTTAGCGCAAAAATACCCGCACGACCTTCTGGTAGGTGTCGTCAGAGAGTGCCTGGAACATGAACGGGCATCTATCGTCGCCGGTAAGGCCGCCTCCTCTCTGGATGGAATAATAAGCTCCGTGATAAGAACGGTGCAGTCGCTGGAGAAACCCACTCTCCGGCCGGTAATCAATGCCTCCGGTGTCATCATTCATACCAACCTCGGCCGTGCGCCTCTCAGCGCCGAGTCACTGGCTGCTATGGAGAAAGCAAGCCGGGGTTACTCGAACCTGGAGTTCAACCTGGAAAACGGCACCCGCGGTTCGCGCCATGTCCACGTTGAGGAACTCCTGTGCCGTTTGTCCGGCGCCGAAGCAGCCATGGTGGTAAACAATAACGCTGCGGGGGTGATGTTGGGTCTGACGGCCCTGGCAAGACGTAAGGAAGTCATCGTCTCCCGCGGTCAGGCCGTGGAAATCGGCGGGAGTTTCCGTATTCCCGATGTCATGCGTCAGAGCGGCGCAAAGCTGGTGGAAGTGGGTACGACCAACTGTACGTATGCTGCGGACTATGAACAGGCTATTTCGCCCCGCACGGCGGCGATTATAAGGGTGCATTCGAGTAATTTCCGCCTGGTGGGGTTTATCAACGAGGTGACGCTGGAAGAGTTGGTGGACATCGGTAAAAGAAACGACATCGTCATACTGGACGACCTCGGTAGCGGCTGCTTCCTGGACACGACCGCATTCGGTCTTGAGCCGGAGCCGATGGTGCAGCAGAGTGTGGATGCCGGTGTGGCGCTTACATTCTTCTCGGGCGATAAGCTGGTGGGTGGTCCGCAGGCAGGGATTATCGTCGGGAAAAAACAGTATGTAGACAGGCTGAAAAAACATCCCCTGGCACGCGCGGTCAGGACCGACAAAACAAGACTGGCGGCTCTGGCGGCGACATTACTCCACTACCTCAAAGGAGAAGCCGCGGCTAAGGTCCCGGTGTGGCGTATGATTTCCACGCCGCTGGAAGATATCGAGAAGAGGGCCGGACTCTGGGTTGATGCTCTGGGTGATACGGCCCGTATTGTTCCGGGGAAGACGATGGTCGGTGGCGGCAGCCTTCCCGGCGGCAGCCTGCCTACGAAGCTGGTCGCTATTACCGGTGGAGCGGGCAAAGGTGGCTCGGTACAGTCGATTGCCGCGCGCCTCCGGCGCCGTGACATTCCGGTTATCGGACGCATCAGCGAGGATGTATTGCTCCTGGACCCGCGTACCGTGCTGCCTGAAGAGGATGATATGATGTTGGAAGCTCTCCGCGATATCTCCGGTTCTATAAAATAATACCGGACTTGCGGAGCCCTGCCTATCATGCTACTCGAATTAAAGGAGGTATTGAATGAGTCAGGACGAGTTAACCCTGAGGTACGGTTTCAATCCTCACCAGAGACCCGCCAGGATATATAATCCCGGGGGTAAGCTACCATTCAGGGTGTTGAACGGCGCCCCCGGTTATATCAATATGCTGGATGCTCTCAACTCGTGGCAGCTGGTCAACGAGTTGAAGAAGGCTTTGAAAATGCCTGCGGCTGCTTCTTTCAAGCACGTCAGCCCCGCCGGAGCGGCCGTCGGTGTACCCCTGACCGATACCCTGAGAAAGGCATATTTTGTCGATGGCATGGAGGAATCGCCGCTCATGGCGGCTTATGCCCGTGCGCGAGGTGCCGACAGGGTTTCTTCCTACGGTGACTTCGCGGCGCTGAGTGACGTCGTTGATGTGCCGACGGCCAGGCTGATAAACCGTGAAGTATCGGACGGAGTTATCGCCCCCGGTTATGAAAAAGAAGCCCTTGAAATTCTGAAAGCAAAAAAGAATGGCAAGTATCTGGTAATTGAAATGGACACCGATTACGGGCCGGGGGAGACGGAAAGCAAAGACGTATTCGGACTGACCCTGGAGCAAAAGAGGAACGACGCCCTGATAGACACCGGACTTTTGAAGAACGTCGTTACCCGTAGTAAAGAACTGTCTGAATCCGTAAAGAGGGACTTAATCGTGGCTACGGCCACCCTTAAATATACACAGTCCAACTCCATCGATTTCGCTTATGACGGTCAGGCGATAGGCGTGGGCGCCGGGCAGCAGTCACGTATTCACTGCACGCGGCTGGCTGCGGAGAAAGCCGACCGCTGGTACCTCCGCCAGCACCCTGTCATCCTCGGGCTTGAGTGGCGTGATGGAGTTAATCGCGCGGAACGTAATAATGCCATCGATTTGTTTCTCCAGGAGAGACTTAATGAATTCGAAAAACAAAACCTTGAGGCGGCTATGGGCAGGGTGCCTCCCCAGCTGAACTATGAAGAGAAAAAGGAATGGCTGAGCGGACTGAAGGGCGTTTCCCTCAGCTCTGACGGCATGATACCTTTCCGCGATACGATAGACCGTGCCTACCAGAGCGGCGTCGGCTACGTAGTACAGCCTGGCGGGTCTATCAGGGACGAAGACGTCATCAAGGCCTGCGACGATTACGGTATGGTTATGGCGTTTTCTGGCCTCAGACTCTTTCACCACTAAATAACGAGATTTGGGTTGTTATTGTAATGTTCGTACTGGGTACGGCCGGACACATTGACCACGGTAAATCGGTGCTGGTGCATGCACTCACCGGCATCGACCCTGACCGTCTTCGTGAGGAGAAGGAACGTGGTATGACCATTGAGCTGGGTTTTGCCTGGCTCAAGCTGCCCGGCGGACAGGAAGTAGGTGTCGTCGATGTTCCCGGGCACGAACGTTTCGTCAAAAACATGCTGGCGGGGGTGGGGGGTATCGACCTGGCCTTGCTGATAGTAGCAGCCAATGAAGGTATTATGCCCCAGACCAAAGAGCACCTGGCCATCCTCGATTTACTTGGTGTGCAGAAGGGCATTATCGTTATTACCAAAAAAGACCTGGTGGACGATGAACTACTCACCCTTGTCAGGATGGATATAGAAGAGCAGATCGGTGGCACAGTCATGGAAGGAGCACCCATCCTGGCTGTCTCGGCCGTAACGGGCGATGGCATACAGGAGCTTATCGCCGCCATCGACGAGCTTTTGAGTACCACGGAACCGAAGCGGGACCTGGGGCGTCCCCGCCTGTCTGTGGACAGGGTTTTTACCATCGCGGGCTCGGGCACGGTGGTCACCGGGACGTTAATCGACGGCGAGCTTGCGGTCGGCCAGGAAGTAGAAATCGCTCCGTCCGGCCTTAAGTCACGCCTGCGTGGCCTCCAGACGCATAAGTCAAAAATCGATATAGCCGGTCCCGGCAGTCGGGTGGCGGCGAATCTGGTGGGTATCAATACCAGCCAGATGCAGCGCGGTGATGTGGTTACCAGACCCGGCTGGCTGAAACCGACGAAGATGGTCACCGTAAAGCTCAAGCTGATTTCCTACTTACAGCGCCCCTTACGGCACGGGGCTACTGTCAGTTTTCATACGGGTGCGTCGGAGACGATGGCTAAAGTACGCTTGCTCGAAGGAGATATCATCGAACCGGGAGGCTCTACCTGGGCGCAGCTTTCGCTGGAAAGACCGGCAGCCGTCGTTGAAGGCGACCGCTATATCATTCGCTCGCCGATGGAGACCCTCGGCGGCGGTGAAATTATCGATGCTCATGCCCGCAGGCTGCGTCGGCAGCGCGCCGATGTACTCGATAACCTGAAAGCCAGGGAGGCAGGCACCGCCGAGGAAGTGCTGATGGCTCTACTGGAGGCGAAGCAGCCGGTGGAGTCGAAGGCGCTATTAAGCCAGTGTAATCTGCCGGCTGGAGAGGCAGGTTCGGCGCTGGAATCCCTCGTCAGTAAGGGGCAAATAGTGCGTATCAGCGAAGGCAAGAACAGCCTTCTACTCTCATCGAGCGGTTGGGACCGTCTTGTGGAAAGAGTGTCGTCTCTGCTTGAAGAGTACCACCGCAAGTTCCCGGCGCGTTCCGGCATACCCAGGATAGAGCTTGGAAGCCGTTTGAAGATGGGTAATTAC
>JAFGPF010000032.1 GCA_016926115.1 Dehalococcoidales bacterium
GAAAGTTCGTCTCATCCACAGCGGCACCGGCAATATCAGCGAGAGCGACGTCATGCTGGCGACGGCTTCCAACGGTTTAATCATCGGCTTCAACGTCACCACCACGGAAGGGGCCAAGAAGCTGGCTGCCAGCAGCGGCGTGGATATCCGCCATTACAAAGTGATATATAACCTTGCCGATGATATCACCAAGGCGTTGAAAGGCATGCTGGAACCTACCTATGAGGAAGTCACCGAGGGACGCGCCGAAGTCAGGGCGGTCTTCTCTGCCGGCAAAGGCGCCAAGGCGGCGGGTGTGTACATCAACGAAGGCAAGGCAACCCGCAACAACCTCGTCAGGGTACACCGGGGCAAGGAAGTGCTGATCGAGTCCTCGGTCAGCAGCCTGAAACGCTTCAAGGACGACGCCAAGGAAGTGACCGCCGGCTATGAGTGCGGCGTGGGCGTCAAGGACTTCAACGACTTCGAAGTCGGTGATACGCTGGAATTTTATAGAATGGAAAAATCCGGATAACAGCAGGTATCCGGGTAACAGCTAATGGCACATCGCATCGAGCGCGTCAACGGACTCATCCGGCGGGAAATCAGCGAGCTTATTCATCACCAACTAAGAGACCCCCGACTCGACGAATTCGTCGCCGTAACCGAGGTCGATACCTCGTCCGACCTCAAGTACGCCAAGGTATTCGTCAGCTCCATGAGCGGGCAGGAGAGCGAGCAGAAGATTCTGGAAGTGCTCAATTCCGCCTCCGGTTTCCTTCGCTCCGAGCTGGCGAAAAACGTTAACCTGCGGCGCACCCCTGAATTGAGTTTTCACTGGGACAACTCCATCGAGCACGGCGACCGCATACTGCGCCTCATCGACAAGGCCAGCGCCGAATATAAGGACTGACCTTGGACGGCATACTGAACATCGATAAACCCCCGGGCAAGACGTCCTACGGCGTTGTCGCCGTGATAAAACGCCTCAGCGGGGAGAAGCACGTCGGTCACGCCGGCACGCTCGACCCCGACGCCACCGGCGTCCTGCCGGTCTGCCTCGGCAGGGGGACACGCATCGTCGAATTCCTGGTGGACGCCACCAAGGTATACCGCGCCGAAATAGAGCTGGGCGCCGCTACCGATACCTACGACGCCAGCGGCAGGGTCATCCGGCGGGGAGACGCCTCCAAGATTGACCGCGCTCAGGTGGAGTCCGCCCTGGAAGATTTCCGCGGCGCCATCCAGCAGACCCCGCCGATGTACAGCGCCGTCAAGCATAAGGGAAAACCGTTATATACACTGGCGCGGGCGGGCATCGAGGTCACGCGGAAGAGCCGCACGGTGAAAGTCCACCGTCTGGAACTGCTCGAGTGGAATCACCCGGCGTTTACCATCGAGGTGGAATGCGGCAAGGGCACGTACATACGGTCGCTGGCCAACGACCTGGGGCAGGCGCTGGGGTGCGGGGCATATTTAAAGAGACTGGTGCGCACCCGCTGCGGCGTCTTTGATATCAAGGACGCCGTCGGCATGTTAAAGCTGGAAGAAGCGTTCCGGCATGGGTACTGGGAGCAATTCATGTATCCCGTGGATATCGTTTTACAGCATTTCAAGGCGGTGGTACTGGACGAAGACACCGAGGCAGCGGTCAGGAACGGCAGTCCCGTGGCGCTGGAAAAGACCGCCGTTGAGGGCAGGGCAAAGCAGAAATACTGTCGCGCCTACGCAGTGGACGGGCGTTTCCTGGGGATATTACGGTACGTGCCGGACAAGGGAATATGGCAGCCGAAGAAGGTGCTTGTTTAACAGGTCCGTGATATAAACATTTGCGTTCGTATACTCCTGCAAGTCTTGACAGGTTATGCCTAAAGGGGGTATATTCAATGCGGTGTTCAACAGGACTCGCGCACCATCTCGTTAGAAAAAGGAGGATGTCTTAACATGGGGAAAATAAATGTTGCCGTAATCGGCGTGGGTAACTGCGCCTCGTCATTCATACAGGGAGTCCATTATTATCAGAATGCCAAGGACGATGAGTTC
This sequence comes from Dehalococcoidales bacterium, assembly GCA_016926115.1. Next base: position 2,023 of record JAFGPF010000032.1, read on the forward strand.
GTGCCGGGGCTGATGCACGTCAACCTGGGCGGCTACCACATCAGCGATATCAACTTCGTCGCCGCCTTCGACGTCGACAAGAACAAGGTCGGCAAGGACCTGTCGGAGGCAATCTACACCAAGCCGAACAACACCTTCGAGTTCTGCAAAGTCCCGCCGCTGGGCGTCAAGGTAGACAGAGGCATGACCCACGACGGACTGGGCAAATACCTCTCGCAGATAATCCAGAAAGCCCCCGGCCCCACGGCGGACATCGTCGGCATACTGAAAGAGACCAAGACGGACGTGGTCATCAACTACCTGCCGGTGGGCAGCGAGGAAGCCACCAAGTGGTACATCGAGCAGGTGCTGGAGGCGGGCTGCGGCTTCGTCAATTGCATCCCGGTATTCATCGCCAAGGAGAAATACTGGCAGAAACGCTTCGCGGACAGGGGCTTGCCCGTCATCGGCGACGATATTAAGTCGCAGGTGGGCGCCACCATCACCCACCGCCTGCTGGCGCGACTTTTCCGCGACCGTGGCGTCAAGCTGGAGCATACCTACCAGCTAAACTTCGGCGGGAACACGGACTTCATGAACATGCTGGAGAGGGAGCGGCTGGAATCCAAGAAGATTTCCAAGACCAACGCCGTGACCTCGCAGCTGGACTACCAGATGGACCCCGACGACATACACGTGGGCCCCAGCGATTACGTGCCGTGGCTGAAAGACCGCAAGTACTGCCATATCAAGATGGAGGGACGCACCTTCGGGGACGTACCGTTGATAATCGATATGAAGATGGAGGTCTGGGACAGCCCCAACTCCGCCGGAGTGGTCATCGACGCCGTCAGGTGCTGTAAGCTGGCACTCGATAACGGACTTAAAGGAGAATTGACCGCACCATCTGCCTACTTCATGAAGTCGCCTCCCATCCAGTACACCGACGACGAAGCGCGCAAGATGGTGGAAGATTATATCAAGGCAACGGCTAAATCCGACGCCGTCGCCAAACCGTCACAAAAACAGGGGGCTACCAAGTAGCTACCGATGAAGATAGCGCTGGTTTCGCCTTATGACTTCGCTCATCCCGGAGGCGTCGTCAACCATATCTCCTGCCTCGAGCAGCAGTTTACCGTCATGGGGCACGAGGTTAAAATCATCGCCCCGGCATCGAAGGCGATGTACACGCTGGGCGACCGTTTCATACGTATCGGCACACCGAGACCGCTTCCGGTCAGCGGCTCCATCGCCCGGGTGACCGTATCCGTAAGGCTGGAATCGCAGGTAAAAGAGGTCTTCGAGCGCGAAAAATTCGATATCTGCCACCTCCACGAGCCGCTGATGCCGACGCTTTGCACCACCGCCCTGCGACTCAAACGCACACCGATGGTCGGCACGTTTCATGCTTCCGGGGGCAGGGCCTGGTACACGATGTTCTCGCCGATTATCAAGTGGTACCTGGACCGGTGGTTCCGCAAGCTGGACGGCCGCATCGCCGTTTCCCAGGTAGCCGTGGACTACGTTAATACCTACTTCCCCTCCGACTACACCATCATACCCAACGGAGTGGATACCCACCATTTCAACAACGGAGTAAAACCAGTTGAAAAGTTCCTCGACGGCAAGACCAATATCCTCTTCGTGGGGCGGCTGGAAAAGCGTAAGGGGTTTGAATACCTGCTGGAAGCTTATAAACTTGTCAAGACGGAAGTACCGGACTGCCGTCTTATCCAGGTAGGCCCGGGAATACGACTGCGCAACAAATACGAAAAGCGTACCCGACGGCACGGCATCCCGGAGGTGAATTTCACCGGATACTCGACCTATGCCGATTTGCCGAGATATTACAAGACCGCGGACATAGTTTGTTTCCCGGCGACGGGCAGGGAAAGCCAGGGAATCGTCCTGCTGGAAGCAATGGCGGTCGGTAAACCGATAATCGCCTCTGACATCGACGGCTACAACAGCGTCCTGACCGACGGCGTCGAGGGGTTCGCCGTGCCTCCCAGGGATATAGAAGGGCTGGCGGAAGCCATCCTTAAGCTCATCAAGGACAACCAGGTCCGCCAGGAAATGGGCAGCCGGGGAAAAGCTAAGGCCCTGGAATACGACTGGTCAATCATCGCTAAAAAATTACTGGACTTCTACGCCGCCACACTCGACCGCGTAAAGCGTCAGCAAAAGCCCGCCCCAACGGTCAGCGCCACCTCAGGAAAGCACTAAATCATGCCGAAACTGGAAAAAGCCCGAAAAAATATATCTAAATGCGTCACGCAACCGATTGTCAACCTGCTCGCCAGGACCCCCCTGACCCCGAATGCGGTGACGTGGCTGGGATTTTGTATAACCATAGCTGCCGCGGCGCTTATCGTCACGGAGCACCTCCTCGCCGCGGGAATCGTCGTCCTCGTGGCGGGGCTGTTCGACATGCTGGACGGCGCCCTGGCGCGCGTGACGAACCGGGTAACGCGCTTCGGCGGGATACTGGACTCTACCCTCGACCGCGTTTCGGAAGCCATACTGCTGCTGGGTCTGCTGGCGTTGTTCGCGCGGGACGGCGAGATGGCGGAAAGCCTGCTGGTGGGGTTCGCCCTGCTCGGCTCGCTGCTGGTCAGCTATATCCGCGCCCGCATGGAGGGGATGGGAGTGGAATGCAAGGCGGGACTGTTTACCCGACCGGAGAGGGTTATCGTGCTGGCGCTGGGACTGCTGTTGAGCGGGTTCGACTACGCCCTGATAGTTGCCCTTTCCGTCATCACGTTTTTCAGTTACTTCACAGCGGTGCAGAGGCTGATATACGCCTGGCGGCAGACAAGATAATAAAAATATGCACATAGTACATAAAAGCTATAGACATTTGACATTTCAGGTAGTAGAATTTATGCTGGATTTTTTTGCGGAACGGAGGATACCATGCCGGTAGCTGCTGTAATCGGAGCTCAATGGGGAGATGAAGGAAAAGGTAAAATCGTCGATATGCTGGCGGAGAAAGCCAGATATGTAGTGCGTTTTTCCGGGGGCGACAACGCCGGACATACGGTCGTCAATCCCCTCGGCGAATTCAAATTAAGACTTACGCCTTCCGGGATTTTCTATCCCGGCGCGACGTCGATAATCGGCAACGGCGTGGTGCTTAATCCCGCCGTGCTGCTCGGCGAGATGGAGGAGCTTACCTCGCGCAAGGTGGACATCTCGAGCCTGTATATCAGCGACCGCGCCCACCTGATAATGCCCTACCATATCGCCATCGAAGGCATGGAAGAGGACGCGCTGGGCGGCAAAGCCATCGGCACCACGCGCAAGGGAATCGGACCCGCCTACGTCGATAAACTGGCGAGGACCGGCATCAGGGCGGGCGACCTGCTGGACAGGGAGATATTCAGGGAGAGGCTGACCCTGGCGCTGGAATATAAAAACAACATCATCACCAAGGTGTTCGGGAAAGAGCCGCTGTCTTTCGACGAGATATACAAACAGTACTGCGCGTACGCCGACAAGCTCGCCCCGCTCATCTGTGATACGACCGTCATGCTCGCCGAGGCGATAGGCCGCAACGATGCAATCCTTCTCGAAGGCGCGCAGGGAACGCTGCTTGATCCTGACTTCGGCACGTACCCTTACTGCACTTCTTCATCGCCGACCGCCAGTAACGCCTGCCTGGGGTCGGGACTGGGTCCCGGCAGCATCACCCACACGCTGGGGGTATTCAAGTCGTTCCAGACCAGGGTTGGCGCCGGACCGATGCCCACGGAACTCGACGACGAGATCGGGGACGCCATCAGGGAATACGGCGACGAGTACGGCACGGTGACACGCAGACCCCGCCGCTGCGGGTGGTTCGATGCCGTGGCGGCACGACTGAGCATGCGTGTCAACAACTTCACCAGCATCGCCGTCACCCGCCTCGACATCCTCGACATGTTACAGCGTATCAAGATATGCACCGGCTAC
>JAFGPF010000033.1 GCA_016926115.1 Dehalococcoidales bacterium
ATAGCCGGTCCGGCCAGCGGCTCCATCTTCACGAACCATTGCAGGCTGGCAATCGGCTCCACCATGGTCCGGCAGCGCTGGCAATGTCCCACGGCGTGGCTGTAGCTTTCCGTCTTCACCAGCTGCCCCGTCTTTTCCAGGTCGGCTATTATCGCCTCGCGGGCTTCGAACCTGTCCATGCCCCGGTATGGCCCGGCGTTCTCGTTCATGGTCACGTCGTTATTCAGAATATTAATCATGGGCAGTCCCTGTCTCTGGGATACCTCGAAGTCCACCGGGTCGTGTCCCGGAGTGATTTTTACGGCTCCGGTGCCGAATTCGACGTCCACCGCTTCGTCGGCGACGATGGGTATCTCTCGGTTCACAGCGGGTAATATTACCTTCTTACCCACCAGCCCCCGGAAGCGTTCGTCGTTCGGATTGACTGCAACCGCCGTGTCCCCGACAATCGTTTCCGGTCGGGTCGTGGCTACCGTGATAAACCGGCTGTTATCGTCGGCAAGCGGGTAGTTCACATACCACAGGTGCCCGTTGATATCATGGTGCTCTACCTCCAGGTCGGACAGGGCTGTGGCGCATCGGGGGCACCAGTTGATAATACGTTCGCCCCGGTATATCAGTCCCTTTTCGTAAAGGTGGGTAAAAACCGTGCGTACCGCCAGGTTAGGTCCCTCGTCCATGGTAAAGCACAGGCGCGACCAGTCCATGGAGGCGCCGAGCCTTTTATGCTGCTCGACGATATTGCCCCGGTATTTGTCTGCCCATGCCCAGACCCTCTCTAGGAATTTCTCGCGCCCGAGTTGATGGCGGTCGGTGCCTTCCTGTGCCAGCAGTCTTTCCACCACTACCTGCGTAGCGATACCCGCGTGGTCGACGCCGGGCAGCCATAAGGTCGGCTCTCCCTTCATGCGGTGCCACCGTATCATGATGTCTTCGAGGGCAGCCGTTATCGCCGTACCAAGGTGCATATCACCGGTGATGTTGGTGGGCGGATGAATTATCGTGAAAGGTTCCTTGCTGTGGTCTATCTCCGGCGTGAAGTATCGCTTCTCCATCCAGAAGTCGTACCACTTCTGCTCGACCTTCCCCGGTTCGTAAGCCTTGGGCATTTCCTGTTTTTCAGGGGCTTGCGTCATGTGAACCTCTTTCCAATCTAATAACTAGGTTTAGCCGCTCAGTCTTCCACCAGTCGTTTCCCCATACTGACCACGTCGTCCGCCTTATACCCGATTTTATCATAAAACGCCAGTGCTTCGGAATTACTGCTTCGTATCTGGAGGTTGATTTTCGGGCAGCCTCTTTCCCGTAGCTTGGCCTCGATGGCGTCCATCATCTGCCTGCCCAGCCCTTTTTCCCGGTATTCGGGGTCTATGGCCAGGTAATTTACCCACCCCCTGTGACTCTCGTAGCCACCCATTGCCGATGCTATGATTCTGCCGTCTAGCAGTCCTACCAGTAATAACTCCGGGTCTACTTTCATCTTGCGTTCGATATCCAGCTTCGGGTTGTTCCATGTTACGGTCAGACCGCACCGCTCCCACAGGTCGATAACCGCATTCTCATACTCGGGTATGTAAGACTTGATTAGCATATCTCTATTACCAAGACTTAATCACGCCATTCCGGCGAAAGCCGGAATCCAGAATATCTGATCCACTACTTAGTTTCCCCCTTTGAAAAAGGGGGAGCAAGGGGGATTTTCTCACTCCGCCCGCTCATCCTGAGCTTGTCGAAGGGCCCCCGCCACCCCCGTATGTTATCTTTTCCCGCCCTGCTTGACCGCCGTAGCTTTAGAGCAGACTGGGCCATACTCGCTATCCATCGCTTATTCCGCAAGTGTACCCCCTTTTTCGGGTATTAACGTCCCTCCTTCGTAAGGAGGGATAAGAGGGAGATTTTCACCTGCGGCTTAGTCCGCTAGCAGCCCCGCCACCCTGTCCAGTATCCTCTCTGCCACCTCTCGCTTGGTCATCAGGGGCATGTCCTCTACATTCCCGTTCCTATCGACGAATATCACTTTATTCGTATCCACGCCGAAGCCGCTCCCGTCCTGGGTGACATCGTTCCCCACGAAAAGGTCGCATTTTTTTTCGATTATCTTCTTACGGGTATTCTCGATGAGGTCTTCTGTCTCGGCGGAAAAACCTATTTTCAGGAAGTCCCCTTTTATTTCGGATAGGATGTCCGGCGCCTTTACCAGTTCCAGTATCAGGCTCTCGGCACCTTTTTTTATCTTCCGGGTTGCGGGACTTTTCGGGACATAGTCAGCCGGAGCAGCGGCCATTATCAGGGCATCGGCACTGGCGCACGCTTTACCGACCGCCTCCTTCATCTCCGTAACGCTTTCTATGTATATTACTTCCATACCGGTAGGGTCGGTTAGTGCGGTCGGCGCGGTGATTAATGTGACTTTTGCGCCCCGGTTAAGGGCGGCTTCCGCTATGGAATAGCCCATCTTCCCGGAAGAACGGTTGCCGATGTACCGCACCGGGTCGATTGGTTCCCGCGTGCCCCCGGCCGTAACCACGATTCGATGTCCCGTAAAATCGCTTTTATCCACCTGCCGCCTCCTCGATAGCCTTTATTATCTTCTCGTTTTCCGCCAGCCTGCCCTGCCCCATCTTCCCGGATGCCAGGCGCCCGTACTCCGGCTCGATGATGGTGAAGCCTCTTGCTTTCAGTTTGGCGATGTTCTCCTGCGTGACGGTATTTTTATACATGATGTCGTTCATCGCCGGGGCGACGATAACCGGGGCTTCGGTGGCCAGTACCAGGCAGCCGAGCATATCGTCGGCGATGCCCGCCGCCAGCTTGGCGATGCTGTTGGCCGTAGCCGGAACTATCGCCACGACGTCGGCGGCTTCGGCCAGGGCTATATGCTCCTCGCTGTATTCGGACGCCATATCGAACATGTCGGTGACAACCGGCCTGCCCGTGAGGTTGCGCAGCGTCAGCGGCGTGATGAACTTCGTGGCGGCGTCTGTCATTACCGTCTCTACTTTGGCGCCAGCCTGTGTCAACTTGCTGGCGATATCCGCAGCCTTGTACGCGGCGATTCCCCCTGTTATACCCAGTATGACGGTCTTGTTTTTCAGCATGGTTCACTCCTCGGCCGGTCAGGCCCGGTTCATATCGTGAATTATTTTAATGCCGATTAAGGTCAGGTCAGGATTGATTGTATCGATTACTTTTGACTCGTTGGCGATAATACCGGCATATCCGCCGGTAGCCACGACCAGTGCTTTCTCCCCCAGTTCTTCCTGTATGCGTTTGACGATGCCGTCGATAAGTCCTGCGTAACCGAAGATAATGCCCGACTGCATTGCGGCGATGGTGTTGGGGCCGATAGCGTTTTTCGGGCGTACCAGCTCTACACGGGGCAGGGCGGCGGTGCGTGTATACAGGGCTTCGGCGGATATTCCCAGTCCCGGCGCTATGGCGCCGCCCAGGTAATCGCCGTCTCTGGAGACGGTAGCGAAGGCAGTGGCCGTGCCCATGGCTACCACGATTACCGGAGGTTTATAAAGGTGCAGAGCAGCGGCGGCATTGGCGATGAGGTCGGCGCCGACCTCGCGGGGATTGTCCGTTCGGATACGCACTCCCGTTTTTACCCCCGGCCCGACTACGAGAGGCTGGATATTAAAGTAGGTCTCCATCAGCTCGTGAAATACCGTCAGTAGCGGCGGGACTACGCAGCTGATGGCCCCCTTTTTGATATCGTCCGTATTGATACCACGGTGTCGCAGCAGTTCGAGCAGTATTACGGCATACTCGTCGGGCATGCGGTGTATGCCACTGGCGATACGCCAGGTGGCTTTGAGCTTATCTTCCTGGAACATGCCTATTTTTATATTCGTGTTGGCGACATCGAAAGCTAGCAGCATATTTTCCTCCTCTTCAACCCCTGTTTTTTATCTGTTTGATAACCACAGGCAGTGCCTGGAGAAGGTCGGAAGCAAGCATACCGGTATCTCCCTGCAAGTTTCTTATCGTTTCTCCGGCTTCGCAGCCGATGTATACACCCAGGCGGGCGGCGTCGTAGATTGTCGGCCCCTGGGCCAGCATTCCCGCGATGATTCCCGAAAGCACATCGCCCGTCCCCGCCGTCGCCAGCCCGGGATTGGCAAAAGGACTGATACAGCAGCGACCATCTGGACTGGCGATTACGTTGTATGCCCCCTTGAGGAGGATAATCTTGTTCCATTCCGCCGCGTATTTCCTGGCCACGTTCAGGCGGTCCGCCTGTATTTCTTCTATGGAAAGCCCGCATAGCCGTGACATCTCGCCCGGATGGGGCGTAATGATGGCATCGCTGGTAACCCGCTGCCACCAGTTGGGTATCTTTGAGAGTATGTTGAGGGCGTCGGCATCGAGTACCATTGGCGGTAGCTTTTTCTCTGTGAGTAGCGAGACGACGAAATCCGCGGTCGAGGGGTCCTGTCCCAGACCGCAGCCGAGTAACAGCGCGTCGTAGCGTTCGCATTGCTCGCTTATGGTGGCTGCGGCTTCCCGCCCGATGGTGCCGGGCTGCCCTTCTGGCAGCGGCAGAAATGTCGTCTCCGTCAGCTTACTGGCCAGAATGGGGTGCAGGCTGGCGGCGGTGGCCAGAGTGACCAGTCCGGCGCCCGCTCGCATCGCGCCGCTGCATGCCAGGTATGCCGAACCCGTATAGTTGACCGACCCGGCAACTACCAGCGCTTTCCCGAACGTGCCTTTATTGGCATTGAGCGGGCGTGCCGGCAGGTTGTCCCGGGTCCACTCCGGTGTAAGTAGCTCGGTCTTGATTGAGTCCGCCAGCGTTTCCGGGATGCCGATGTCGGCTATTTTGAGTGTGCCCACCCTTGCCGCCCCGGGGAAATTATAAAGCCCCGTCTTGGGGAACGCCAGCGTCACCGTTACGTCCGCGTAGGGGCAGGCGGGGTCGACGGCGCCGGTGTCGGCGTCCATCCCCGAAGGTAAATCCACCGCGATAATGCTTAGCTTGTGTTTTTCTTTCTCTTTATTGACCTTTTCCAGCACCTGTTTGAACACGCCTTCGAGCGGCCGCATTTTCCCGGTACCCAGCAACGCGTCGATAACGCAGGTAACGGATTCGAGCAGTTCATCCAGATGTCTGAAGCCTGTGTCCCGCTCGGCTTCCATACAGGTAATCTCGCACTCTCGCACAAGTTTCAGGTTTTCGTCGTCGGGTTGGCGCCGACTGCAAAGGTATACGGTTACCGACGCTCCCCACTCTTTCAGGTAGCGGGCCGCCACCAGGCCGTCCCCGCCGTTGTTACCGGTCCCTATCAGGCATAAAACGTGCTGGTCCGGCATATCGTTCAAGTACGCCTGAGTATACTCAGCGACGCATTTTCCTGCGTTTTCCATCAGCGTACTCGCCGGTGTGCCCTGTTCGATGCATGCCCGGTCGGTCTGTCTCATCTGCTCTGCGGTTAAAATCTTCATATCTG
>JAFGPF010000034.1 GCA_016926115.1 Dehalococcoidales bacterium
AAGGGAGAGGGTCTTTTGTTTTGCGGGGCTAAGCGGCGGATGGTGCGAGGGCGGTTTGGGTGGGAATAGATAACAAACGTGGGGTAGCGGGAGGACTGGATTCCCGCTTTCGCGGGAATGACGTTAGAGAAAGACGGGAATGACGTTAGAGAAAGACGGGAATGACGTTAAAAATAGGGAACGACAGTGCGGGTGGGGGGTAAAGGAGAGGGGCAGCCGCGTTATCCGCCTGCGACCGCCCCTTGTTTATCCGGGTTTGAGTATTCTGTTTTCTTTAATGCGTGATGTTGTAAATGTGGAAGGCCGTCCCGCCGTCGGTGGTCGGCTCTAGCTTAATATTGCAGCTAAGCTGCTGCCCCAGCATCAGCCAGTCCAGGTCCTCATCGATGATAACGTCGATGTCCTTGCTGACCTGGTCCCTGGTGTAATTCGTCAGGCCGGCGACGTCGGTGGACTCGCGAACAAAGACCCTCATCTTGCTCGGGTTCGCCCCGCTCCATTCCAGGAACAGCGATATCTGGCACTGGACCACGCTGTCGTTGGGCTGGACGTCTTCAGCCTTAGACGGCACGGGGACCGGCTTCTGCAGTTGCGGCGACGTACTCGCGGGAGTCGAATCGCCTCCCCCGCACCCGCCGATTGTCAGCGCCGCGATTACCAGCGCCAGCACGATGAAGAGTATGCCACGATGTCTTTTCAAATGTTTCATGTTAACCTCTACCTGCTCCTGTATATTTTTTATCTATTCTATACTAAAACCCGCGATTTTTAAAGACATTTCGACATATTTTCATGACGGTATGAAAAAATACGAACCAGGAGAGGCTCCGGGGATGTGCCGGACGTGCTCGATTAATACTTTAAGAGGCTATCTCCGTACCTTTTTCCTGGACTTCACCCGGCTGGAAGAACGGGACTTACGGGCCTTGACATAGCCCATGAAAAATGCCCTGACGACGGTCGGGCAGAACTGGCTCGCCGAGCACCGGCCGATTTCCTCCATGGCGTCCCTGGTGGTCATTGCCTTGCGGTAGGTATGCTTCATGGTCATGCTGTCGAAGGCATCCGCAATCGCGATTATCCTGGCGCCGACGGGTATGGTCTTGCCCTTCAGACCGCAGGGATATCCCTTGCCGTCGTACCTCTCGTGGTGGTACAGGATAAGCTTGCTAACCTGGTTGAGGGAAGGGATTCCCCGCAGCAGGTTGTACCCGATGACCGGGTGTTTGCGTATCATGTCCCACTCTTCGTCAGTAAGCTTTTCCCGCTTGTTGAGGACGCTCTCGGGGATGCTTAACAGGCCGATATCGTGGAGAATCGCCGCGTATTCGATTGACTGTTTCTCTTCCTCGGAAAGCCCGAGTTCGTTGGCGGCTATCAGCGCGTATTCCGCCACCCGCCGCGAGTGTTGGCCGGCGGTGGATTCCCTGATATCCAGCAGCGATACCAGTTTCTCGACCGTGTTCTTATAGGAATAGAGCAGGTCTTCGTTAAGCCTGATGTTTTCAATCGTCAGGGCGGCGTTATCTGCCAGTCCCGTCAGTACCTGCACGTCATGTTCGGTAAAGCTGTTGCCGTCCAGCTTGTTCAGCACCTCGATGGCGCCGATGACCTCTTTGTTCGCCATCAGCGGCACGCAGACCATGGACCTGGGGACAACACCGGCTACCTCGTCCCTGGTGTTGTTGGAATCTTTCTCTTTGTCTATGTCCTCGATGAGGCAAGGTTTGCCGTGCTTGATTACCCGGCGGGTGATGCCCATCTGCTTATTCAAATGAAACCGCTGGAACTGTTTGCCCAGCGGTCCGTCGGTATATTTGTTCAGCGCCGATTTATTGTCTTCATCGAGGAGAATCAGTGTCGCCGCCGATGCGTTGAGCGCGTAGCGGGACATCTGCGCGATGCAAGAAACCACCGGCAAATGCTGCCTGACCGAGCGCACGTTACTGCATATTTTATCCAGCAGTTCCAGCCTCGTCTTGGTCGCCGGTTTATAGCTGTCTTGCGTCTCCGGGGCGGTTGGCGCCTCTGCTGCTGTCACCATATTTCTTATCCACCGATTTTCTATGGTAATGATAAAAACGTAAACAAACCATAAACAAACACCGGGAAAAACAAAAATATATATAAATGCCGGGAAATATCGGGATTAGCGACGCGGCTTATTACTGCTCCTCGGGGGGCCTGCCACTCTTCCCTTCCCGCAGGGTGTTAAGTATGTACTGGATCTCCGTGCTGCTCATGCCGAACCGGTGCAGCGTATGCCTTATCATTTCCAGGCTTCCCTCGAAGAACGGCAGGACAATCTCGTTTACGCCCACCCCCTTGAGCAGTTCCACGTCGCTGTCGCGGTGCACCCTCGCCACGATATCCAGCTTGGGATTAATCTTCAAAGCGTTGCGCGCCGTCAGTTCCTCGGCTACATAGTCGGGTATGGTGCAAATCAGCACGCGCGCCCGGTCCAGGCTGGTATGGGAAAGTATCTCCGGATTACTGGCGTCGCCGTAAATGCAGGGGATTCCCTGCGCCCGCAGTTGCGAGACAACCGTCGGGTCAAGGTCGATGATTAAATAAGAGAACTTCTGTCTCTCCAGCACCTCGGCTATCCGTTTTCCCACCGCGCCGTAGCCGCAGATGACGGCATGGCGGGACAGTTCCAGCGTCTGTATCCGCATGTCCGGGTCGGCCCTACCCGCCAGCTGTCTGGCGAACCATTCTTTCTGGCTCAACCAGCGGTAAATGAAGGAGTTCAGGCTCATGGCGAAGGGCGTCAGCAGCATGGTGATTATCGCTGCGGCAACGGTCAACGAATACAGCCTCTCCGAGAGGATTCCCAGGTCCACACCCATCATGGCGATGATAAAGCTGAACTCCCCTATCTGTATCAGTCCCGTGCCCACCATGAGCACCGTCTTGTGCCCGTAGCCGGAAATCCGCGTAATTACGGAGCAGATGACGAACTTGCCCAGGATTATCGCCACTACTACGATGGCGATAGTCCCGATGTTCTCGCCGATGAACTTGAGGTTGGCCAGCATTCCCAGCGAGACGAAGAACAGCGCGCCGAAGGTATCGCGCAGGGGGAGGATATCCGCGAACGCCTGCCGGGCGAAACCGGACTGGCTTATCAGCAGCCCCGCCGCAAAGGCCCCGAAAGCCGCCGAAAGCCCGAAGTAATACGTGCCGAAGGCTGCCGCCAGGCACAGGACGATTATCGTGAGCAGGAACAGCTCGCGGGTACGCTGTCCCGCCACCCTTTTCAGGAACCACGGCATCCCCCAGTAGCCCAGCACCAGCATTACCGCGATGAACCCCACCGCCTTGGCGATAGCTATACCCAGGGTGACCCAGAGTTCGCCCGCTTCACCCCCCACCGCCGGCATGATTACCATTATCGGCACCACGCTCAGGTCCTGCACCAGCAGGATACCCAGCATGATGCGACCGTGCATGGTATCCAGTTCGCCCCGTTCCATGAGGAGCTTCAGGACCACCATGGTGCTGCTAAGGGCGACGATAAAGCCGAAGAACACCGCCCCGGTGGTACTCAACCCCACTATCCTGCCCAGTCCGAACCCCGCCGCCGCCGTGACCAGTATCTGGGCCAGTCCGCCCAGGATGGCGATTTTCCCCATTTTCAATAACTCTTTCAGGGAAAATTCCAGTCCGATGGCGAACAACAGGAGAACGACGCCGATTTCCGCCAGCGAGGATATCGTCTCGGTCTCGTGGACGAACCCCAGGCCGAAAGGACCCACGGCGATGCCCCCCGCCAGGTAGCCCAGGATAATCGGCAGGCGCAGCCAGCGCGCCAGCATTCCGCCGGCGATTGCCGTCACCAGGACGATGAGTAAATCCAGCCCGATGTCCAGACCTTCCAAAGCATACCCCTCAACGCGTGGAGTATCTGTGTTATTGTAACATGAAACAGGTTGTAAACGTATGGATACTAAGGATTTTATGGGGGATTGTTTTGCCTGGGGGTGATTACGCGGCCCTGCGTTTCCTGTCCACGCTCCTGGCGGTCAGCTGGCAGAACAGCCCGAAGATGCTAAAGGCGGTAAAGATGATGAAGCCCGTCCTGACACTGGAGAGGAACTGCGGGTAATACTCCGGCGTGATTTCCGCCTGTCCGATGTACAGGGAGAAGATTATCATCATGATGCCCATGCTGACCATCATCCCCGCCGTACGCATCGTTCCCAGCGTGCCGGCGGCAACCCCCAGGGATTTCTTTTCTACCGCCCCCATGATGGCGTTGGTGTTCGGCGAGGCGAAAATGCCGATGCCGAGTCCGTTGATAGCCAGGGCAATCATGATATAGTACAGCGCCGTGGCGTCGTTAACGAAAATCAGTAAACATAAAGCCACACAATTCAACGCCATCCCCACCGATGCCACCAGCCTCGGTTCGATTTTATCCGAGACGCGTCCGGAAATCGGCGTCATGATAGCCATCAGCACGGAGGCGGTAATCAGTACCAGCCCGGCCGTCTGCGGTGAAAGGCCCTTGATATATTGCAGATATAGACTTAACAGGAAACTGATGGCGAATGTGGCGATGTATGATACGAACACCGCCAGGTTGGAAAAGAAGAAGACCTTGTTCTTACTGAAAAGTTTCATATCGAAGATAGGGCTTACCGTTCTCATTTCCCACCGCCCGAAGAATATCAGGCCGGCCATGCCGATTAAAAAGATTACGATTCCGGATACCCGGGGTAGCGTGGAGAATCCGTAGATGAACAGGACAATAGAGATGGCGTAGGTTATCGTACCGACGATATCGAACTTTTCGCCTTTTGCCTCGTGCCACTCGCCCTTCAGGGCGTAGAACACCAGCGCCAGCAGTATCACGGACATGATTCCGCTGAGGATGAAGATACTCTGCCAGCCGAACGCCTCGGTGAGTGCCCCGCCGATATAAGGCCCTATAGATAGTCCGGTATAGGTACCCGCCGTGCTTATCCCCAGCGCCCGTCCACGCCTGTCGGCGGGGAAAACGGAAGTCAGAATGGAGATGCTGTTGTTGAACATTATCCCGGAACCCGCCCC
>JAFGPF010000035.1 GCA_016926115.1 Dehalococcoidales bacterium
CAGATTATCACCTTCGGCACGCTGGGCGCTCGGGCAGCTATCCGCGATGTGGGTAGGGCTTTAGGCATGCCCTACGGGGAAGTCGACCGCGTGGCCAGGCTGGTGCCGGGCTTGCCCGGCATGACGCTGGGACGTGCCATGGACGAGAATAACGAACTCAAGGCTATTTACCAGGAAGACGATATCGTCCGTAACCTAGTGACCCAGGCACGGAGGGTGGAGGGCATATCCCGCCACGCCAGCACCCATGCCGCCGGAGTCGTCATTTCCAAGGAATCGCTGACGAAATACGTGCCGTTGCAGCGCGGCGCCAAGGTAGACAGCCAGGAAGCTGTGATGACCCAGTTCTCCATGGGAGACATCGCCAGTATCGGCCTGCTGAAAATGGACTTCCTCGGACTTGCGAATCTGACTATCCTGGGCAGGGCCAGGGATATTATCCGCCAGAACCACGGCATTGATATCGACCTTAATAACATCCCCATGGACGATAAAAAAACCTTCGAACTGTTAGCCGCTGGAGAGACGGCGGGTGTTTTCCAGCTGGAAGGCGCCGGAATGCGCCGCTATATCAAGGACCTCAAGCCGACCGCCTTCAGCGATATCGCCGCCATGGTGGCGCTCTATCGTCCCGGCCCCATGGAGCACATTCCCCGCTTTATCGATTCCAAGCACGGCAAGACGCCGATAACCTACCCCCACCCCACCCTGGAGAATATCCTCAAGGAGACTTACGGCGTCATCGTCTACCAGGACCAGGTGCTGTTCATCGTGCGGGAGTTCGCCGGCTATAGCCTGGGACAGGCGGATATCTTCCGCAAGGCGATGGGCAAGAAGATAGCCGAGGTGATGAGGAAGGAAAAACGCAGCTTCATCAGCGGCGCTAAGAAGCTGGAGTACCCCAACGAGCTTGCCGAGGAGGTGTTCGCCCTTATCGAGCCGTTCGCCGGTTACGCCTTCAACAAAGCCCACAGCGTCAGCTACGCCCTGATTGCCTACCAGACCGCTTATCTCAAGGCGAACTACCCGGCGGACTACATCACCGCCTTCCTGACCGTTCATTCCGGAGAGACGGAGAAGATTGGTAATGCCGTGGCGGAGTGCCGCCGCCTGAATATAACGGTGTTTCCGCCGGATATCAACCACAGCCGGATAGATTTCTCCATAGAAAACAATGGCTCCGGACAGCCTGCCATACGTTTCGGTCTGGGAGCGGTTAAAAACGTGGGCACGGGAGCTATCGAGCCCATTATCAACGAACGTGATAAAAACGGCGAGTTCAAGTCAATCGAAGACCTCTGCCGCCGCAGCGATATGCAGTCGATCAACCGCCGGGTCATGGAGAGCCTCATCAAGGTGGGAGCGTTCGACGAACTTGAGAATCGCGGTACCCTGCTGAACAGCGTCCAGCGAATCCTGTCGCTGGCGCAACGCGAGCAGCGTCTCCGCGAGACGGGACAGACGACGATGTTCGACCTCTTCGGCGAGACGACGCAGACGCCCCTGCCCGACCTGGAACTTCCTCAGTCAGAGACGACCGACCGTGAAAAAGCCTTCTGGGAAAAGGAACTGCTGGGAGTGAGTTTTTCCGAGAAACCGTTCACTCCGGCCCCCAACTCCAACACCCGTTTTTGCGGAGACATCGATGAGGAACTGGACGGGCAGGTGGTCATTACCGCCGGCAGGGTCACTTCAGCGCGCTACCTGCTTACCCGGGATGGGCGTTCCTTCGCCAGCGCCGTCATCGAGGACTTCAGCGGACAGATGGAGGTCATGGTCTGGCCCAAGGTCTATAACGATACCGACGAACTCTGGCAGGAAGGCAACGAACTCGTCATTCAAGGCAAGGTCAGGGTGCGGGAAGACCAGGTACAGATCAGCTGTGATAAAGCACGCTTCTACGAGCCGCCGCAGGAAGGCGCCGAGCCGACTCCGTCCCCGGAGTCCGTCGCCGTGCCAGCCCCCGAGGAGAAACCCGCCGCCAGACCTGCGGAAAAACAACGCCTGATAATCAACATCAAGCAGACCACCGATAAGGGAGCGGATATCGAACGTCTCAATAAAGTAGTGGAAGCGTTGAAAGAATACCCCGGGTCCGATGAAGTAAGGCTCAATATATTGAACGGGGGTGACTCTGTCCCCCTTAAGCTCCCCAACATACAGTTCGGTTATTGCTCTGAACTCAAGCAGCGGCTTATTGAGCTTGTGGGCGAAGAGGGTGTGAAAGTAGAATCCTGATAATATTATACTCGGAGAGGTTGTTTTTATGGATAAACCGATGTCCGAATCCAGTTTTAAAATGATGTCGCTCGCCTTCAAAGTCCGTGACAGGTTCCAGGACCCGGCGGACATTCTCAAACAGGCGGGGATAAAGCCGGGCTTTCACGTGCTGGACTACGGCTGCGGGCCCGGCGCCTATACCATTACCGCCGCCAAAATGGTATCGGACTCCGGCAGGGTCTACGCAGCGGATATCCTCCCCTTGGCTCTGGAAACGGTAAAAAAGACCGCCTCCCGGAAAAAGCTGACCAATATCGAGACCATTCTCACCGACCGCGATACGGGGCTGGACGACGGGAGCATCGACCTCGCCCTGCTGTATGACATCCTCCACGACCTGTCCCAGCCCGCTGAGATACTTAAGGAGTTGCACCGTGTCCTGAGACCCGACGGCATCCTCTCTATCAGTGACCATCATTTAAAAGACAGGGATATCACGTCCAGTATTACCGAACCGGGATTGTTCAAGCTGTCCAAGAGAGAGGAAAAAGTATATAATTTTTCCAGAGTCATCTAAGGTCTAAGTTATGTCTACGGAAGATACGCATAAGGGGCATCGAAAGAGGCTGCGGGAGAAGTTCCTGAAGTCCGGCCTGGCCGGCTTTCACGACTACGAAATCGTGGAGTTGCTATTGAGTCTGGGAACGCCCCGCAAGGACTGCAAGGTGCCCGCCAAGGAAGCCATCAGGCGGTTCGAGACCCTACGCGGCGTGCTGGAAGCCCCGCTGGAAGAACTTCTGAAGATAGAAGATATCGGCGCCCACAGCGCGTTCGGCATCAAGCTCGTGCAGGAAGTGGCGCGGGAATTCCTCAAGGCAAAAATACTGGAAAAACCGTTTTATAAATCCTCTCAGGAAGTATTCGACTATCTTTACCATTCCATGCGCGGACTGAAAAAAGAGGTCTTCAAGGTCGTTTACCTGAACAGCCAGAACCAGATTATCGATACCGTCGACCTTTCAGCGGGCACGGTAAACAGCAGTTACGTCTCCCCCCGCGAGGTCGTCGAGGGGGCGATTAAAAGTAATGCCACCGCCCTGATTTTCGTGCATAACCACCCCTCCGGCAACCCGGAACCGAGCACGAGTGACAAAGGACTCACACGGGAGCTCGTCTACGCCGGCAGAATCATGCAGCTCAAGGTGCTCGACCATATCATCATCGGCGACAACCGATATTACAGCTTCGCCGGAGAGGGACTTATTGAGGAATACGAGGCGGACTTCCTCAACACGATGCTGCGGGGCACCGCCGAAGCCCGCCGGCGACTTTACAAAGCCAGAGACGACACTTACAAATCTCAACCTTAGCCGGTGACCACGCCTTCCAGCGACAGCAGGTATCTCTTCATCTCGATTCCCCCGCTGAACCCACCCAATCCCCCGTCCGCCGCCAGCACCCGGTGGCAGGGAACGATGACGGGAAACGGATTCCTCCCCAGCGCCTGCCCCACCGCTCTGGCGGCTTGCGGCTTGCCGATTTTTCCCGCCAGCCATCCGTAACTCCGTGTCTCACCGTAGGGAATCTTCCTGGCGCTCTCCCATACCTCCCGTTGAAAAGGTGTGGCGCCGGAAAAGTCCAGCCTGTCCTTGAATTCCACCCTGTTGCCTTTAAAATACAGACGTAATCTTTCTATCAGGTCTTGAAAACTCTGCGGCGAAGGAACGGCTGGTTCGAGGATTTTACCGAGTTGTTTTTTGGCTTCCCGCTCGGATTTCTGTGGTAAGGTAACCCGTAGCAGTCCTGCGTCTGAAGCCAGCAGTCCTACATATCCGGCAGTGGTATCGGTAAAGGCATAGAACAGCTCTTGAGTCATACCCTGAAGCTTTTCAGGACTTATTCGCCAGCCGCCGCGCGTAGATACCGCCGACGACTATCAGTATTATGCCGATGACGATGCTGATAACGATTTTTATCAGCTGCGGCAGGTCCATACTCAGGAAATACGCGTACGTTAAAATGGCGGCTATCACGGCAACTCCGTAGCTTATGGAATGAGCCTTGAACGATTTTTCTCTAATCGCCCAGAAGATGAACCAGGCGAGGAATCCCAGTGTCGCCAGTACGCCTACAGCTACAGCCATCTCTCTACCACCCCAGTCCTTCAAAATATTTGCCCAGGAAGGTGAAAAGCCCCACCGTGAGCAGCAGCGAGCCCAGCTTGCCGAAATCGGAGAGATACTTTACGTACTCCGCCGCCAGGTAGCCTACCCCGGCAATGCAGAACAGGATTCCGAACCCGTATAAAATATATTCAAGCTTCATATTGCTTCCCTCAATTGCTATCTCGGCGGTACCGGCGCCGGCACGGCCTTGACCGGATATTCGCCGGGTCTTACATGAACGACGAATTTACGCTCTATTTCACCCCTGTTGATATACAGGGTAAACTCGTAACCCTGTTCGGACGAAGCATCCGCAGGTACTAGCTCTGAGAAATCCATCACCCACTCGACCTGCTGTTTATCGAACGCACCTATAGACAGGGACGGCACCGGTATATCGGCTACCTTTTCCAGGCTGTGCCACACGGACACCTCGACATCCTCTGTATAGGCAGAAAAACGCCGGTTGTCCACCTCGTAGTAGAAGTAAGCCTTTTCACCCCAGCCCACCGCCGCCGACCAGTAGTCGCGCTCCCAGTTGGTCTCCTCTATCCTCTGCTCGTCTTCCCCACTTTTAACAACCAGGGTATCATAAATGCCCATGTATCCATCGAAGACGAACACGAGAATAATCCCCACGAAGCACACCAGCGCTAGGTACAGATACAGGTTTTTGTTTTTCACCGCCATTATTTTAAGGCTCCCGTGATAATAATAGGCATCTTACACCTGAACTGTCAATAACCATTAACGCAATTCCGGCTCGATGATGCCATAATTGCCGTCGTTCCGCCGGTACAGGAGCCGGACTTCATCGGCATCCGGGTCGAAGAACAGGAAGAAGTTATGTCCCAGTTCCTCCATCCGCTCGATTGCCTCGTCGAGGGACATCGGCTCGATGATAAAACGCTTGGTCTTGACCACCTTCTTTTCCGTCTCCGCCTGTTCCGCGTGATTATACTTGCCCCTCGCCAGCGGATTGCCCCTGCCCTT
Organism: Dehalococcoidales bacterium; assembly: GCA_016926115.1. The sequence goes on from JAFGPF010000035.1 coordinate 5,379, forward strand.
GTCGTACAGCTTGCCCTTATGTTTTTCCATCTGCCGGCTGACGACAGCGACCACTTTATCGACGGCTTTAAAGAGGTCTTCCGCCCTTTCCTCCCCGTGAAATACCGCCCCGCCGACGCCGCTGTTCACGGTCACCCGCACCAGGTAGTGCTCCTGCGGCGATTTTGTCTTTTCCTCGGAAATTTCCACTTTAGTATCGATAATATCCGGGATGTGCTTGTTTATTTTTCCCAGCTTTTTTTCAACATAGCGCTGCGCTTCCGGTGTTATTTCGATATTTGTTCCGGCTATCTGTAAGTCCATTTTCTCACGCTCCTGCTCAAAACATTTTTCCGGTGACTTTCGCTTTACAACTCCAGTGCTATTACCAGTCCCCACACCGCCGCGGCGCCAGCAGACTTCAACACGCCGGCGCAGGCATCCAGGGTAGCCCCTGACGTGGAGACGTCATCCACGAGGATAATCTCTTTACCCTTCAATCGTTCGTCCCGGCAGGCGAAAGCGCCGGTTACGTTTTCACGCCGCTCTTCAATGCTGCCCGATCTTGCCTGAGGCAGCGCGTAGTTGCTGCGGACGAGTGAATTTTCCACTACCGGCATGTGACTGAGTCTGCCGAGTTCTCGGGCGAGCAGGGCGGATTGGTTATAGCCGCGCTCCCGGTATCTCCTGGAATGAATCGGCACCGGCACGAGGACTTCTCCGTGGAACGGAGTTTCCATGAAATAATTATGCAGTAATTCCGCCAGCGGTACTGCCAGCGCTCGGAGGTTATTATACTTAAGATCGTGAATGGCCCGGCGTATCACGCCGTCGAAGAAGAACGGGGCACGGATGCCGTCTATCTCCGCCTGCCAGTCGGCGCATTCATAGCAGATTTCCCCCTGGGAACGTGGACGCCCGCACCTGGGGCAAACGGGCGGGGAAATCATCGTCAGCGTCCGGCGGCATGAGTCACAGATATAATCGCCTTCTCTGCCACAGCCGATACACCACTGTGGAAAAAGCAGGTCAAGTGCTACCTTCTTAAACTTGGTTAACGGAGGAAGCACGTTCACCATCCGCACGTTTTTAAATGTAAAGGCGAATCCTTATTATTACTGGCGGGGACGGGAGTTGTGCAGCGAACCGCTCATGATAGGCTCGTTTATATAGACGTCACCGTTCCTGATTTTCAGGTTGTAGCCGCAATCAGGATTGGTACAGACCCAGGCTTTAAATTGAATTGATGCCCCCTGACTACCGAAATCAGACAGAGGCACGAGGTCGCCGGAATTACATTTCTGACACTTGGGGAAATTAAACTGTTCCATGGGGGTCCTCCTCCCAACCGAAAATATAGAATTAACCATATAATTATACCCCAGTATTGACGGTTTTGACAAGTTACGACGCGCGTTCACCGCGCACATTGATAGTAAATTGTGACTGCCGGAAAACGCATAAAAAGGGGGCGGTACTCCGTCGGGTACTCACCCCCTTCATAGTCTTTATCAGGGCTGGTATTAGTTCATATACCTGCTCTGCAGCTGCTTCTGCCGGATGGTATTGATAAATATATTCGCTACGATGGGGTCGAACTGTGAGCCGCTGTACCACAGCATTTCCTCGATTGCATCCGTGGTGGAAAGAGCCTTACGGTAAGGACGGTCGGAAGTCATCGCCTGGAAGGCGTCAGCCACTGCCACAATCCTGGAGCCTAAGGGTATATCCTTGCCGCGTACCTTCTGGTCCAGCCCGCCGCCATCATAATGGTCGTGGTGGTGAGATATAATGTCGACTACGCTATCGTTGACGAACGGCTTGACCAGGCTGGGGCCGATAATGGCGTGAGTCATGATATGCCGGTACTCGCTGGAAGTCAATTCGCTTGGCTTATTGAGAATATGCGGGTCTACCGCTATCTTACCCACGTCGTGCAGCAGCGCCGCCCAGTGCAGGTCGTCCATCTCCTGCGGGGAAAGGCCCATCTGCTTGCCTATCGCCGAGCAAATCTCGGCAACTTCCTGGGAATGCCCTTTAGTATAATTATCACAATTCTCCAGGGTATTAACGAGTGTCTCGATAGCGCCGAGGAAAAGCTTGCGCGACTCTACCTGTCCGCCGTCTTTCTTGCCCATGTCCTGGAAGTAACGCTGTATTTCAAGCGCTACCCGGCGCTTGTCCAGGGTGCCGTTGACGCTCTGAAGTACCTGCTCGAACCGGAACGGCTTGGTGATGTAGTCCTGCGCGCCATCCTTGATGCACTGGGCGATTACCTTATTATCGTTTACCCCGCTCGCCATGATGACGGCGGTCTCGGGGAACCGTGTCGTGATATCCGGCAGCACCTCGCTGCCCAGCCTGCCGGGCATGTTGATGTCCATGATAACGAGGTCGGAGGGATTGACCTTCAGCTTGGCTAAAGCCTGCTCGCCGTCCCCGGCTTCATCGCAGACGTAGCCGCGCATCTCCAGTCCCTTACTCAGGATACACCTGATAGCTTCTTCGTCGTCTACCAGCAGTATGCTTTCTTTCGGTATCGTCATTTCACACCTCCCGGCGCGTCAATCCATTACTGCGTTCATTGTAGACGGAGGGTGCTAAACAAGATGTGAATATCACTCACCGCCGAATAAACATTTAGTAAAAATTAGGCATACTGGCGTGCCTGAATTGAATTGATTCGGTCCCCGCTGTACAATCAATACCAGCCATATTCGAGGAGATTGATATGGGAGAAATGTTAAAAGATAGAGTGGCGGTAATCACGGGCGCCGGCAACGGACTCGGTCGCGCCCATGCCATGGCTATGGCGGCACAGGGCGCCAGCGTAGTTGTGAATGATATCGGCACTTCCCACGACGGGCAGGGCACTTCACGGGAACCCGCCGACCTCGTCGCAGTGGATATTGAGAAAGCCGGGGGCAAAGTCGTGGCGTGCTACGACAGTGTGGCGACGGAAGAAGGGGCGAACAATATTATCAGGACAGCGTTAGATAGCTACGGACACATCGATATCCTGGTAAACAACGCGGGCATCATCCGCAACCAGCCGGTGTATGAAGTCCCCACGATAGACTGGGATACGATGGTTAAAACCCATCTTTACGGTACGTTTTTCTGCACCCGCGCCGCCAGCGCCATCATGAAGGAACAGGGGTATGGCAGGATTATCAACACCTCTTCCCACATCGGACTGGGCTTTCAGGGGCAGCCGACCTACTCCGCCGTCAAGGAAGGCATCGTGGGCTTTTCACGTTCGGTAGCGAGGGATATGGCTCCGTACGGCGTGACCTGCAACGTCATCCGTCCCATCGCCGCCTGGAGGGGCGTAAAAGTCAGGAACGAGAGAGTGGAAGTCAACCGCCCGGAAGACGTGGCGGTGCTGGTGGTCTACCTGGCGAGTGAAGCCGCCGACCATATCAACGGGTGTATCTTTGAAGTCTGGCGCGGGCACGTGGGTATCTTCACGGAACCGCCTCCGGTGGCGCAGACCCTCTGGAAAAACGACCCATGGACACCTGAAGAACTGGCGAATATCATGCCGGAGACGCTGACGAAAGGCAGGTCGCGGGAAAATCTACCCTTCACGCTCCCGGCGCTTTTCAAACCGCCGAAAGTGTAGATAAGACTACCGACTTACTATTTGAGCTCTATGGAATTCAGTCGGGTATAAATGGGACCTTCCCTGGTCAGCTGGCTTTTCATGAGGTTAACTGCGTCCACGTTCAGACTGGAAGCAGTCTCGAAGTCCATGCCCTCAATGAGTCTGCCCAGGTCCTGCCGTTCTTCCGGTCGGGCACGTTCACGCACGCGGCCGATGGTAATATGGGGTGTAAAGGGGCGCTTTTCCGCCATAAATCCCAGCGGTACCAGCCCGGACTCTATGGTTTTTTGCAGGCCACCGAGTTTATCCAGCTCGCCCGTAAGTCCCACCCAGACTACCTGGACGCGCCGTGGATTGGGGAAAACGCCCAGTCCGGTGATTTTAAGCTGAAACGGATGTACGCCCCCGGCGGCCTCTTCCATCACGGCAGCTATCCTGCCCGTTATATTCTCGTCTATGTCCCCGAGGAACTTGAGCGTGAGGTGGATGATATTGGGATCCACCCACCTGACCGGCGCGCGACTCCCCAGTTTCAGATTTTCCTCAAGTCGTGCAAGCTCCTGCTTGATTTCCCCGGAGAGTTCGATGGCGATAAACGAGCGAATCTGTGCCATGGCTACATACCGAGCAGCCGGCGAGCATTGCCGGACAAAATTTCAGTCTTATCTGCCGCCGCTAGTCCCAAGGTTTCTATTTCTTTTAAAAGCCGGCTGGGAGGCATTAAGGGATAATCGCTCCCGAACAGGATTTTGTCCGCCCCGACTAATTGACTGACCTGCTGGTATATCTCCGGCACGTACAGGAACGGTGACGCGGCGGTATCGAAGTATACGTTTTCCAGCGCCTTCCGTACCTCCGGCATGAGGGCGTAGAAAGGCAAGCCCCCTCCCCAGTGAGCGCAGACCACGGGAAGATCCGGGAAATTGACAATGAACTGATACAGCAGCCCCGGCGTAGCCTCCCCTTTGCCGGGATAGATATGCCCTACCGGCTCGGAAGCATGGGTAAGTAAAATCAGTCCGTGTTCCTGCAGGAGGTCGACGAAAGACGTCATGGCATCTTTGCTGGTGAAATCTGCTGACTGCTCATCCGGCCTGAACTCGCCGACGCCTTTAGCGCCCGCCTTCGCACACCGTACTATTTCCTTTAGTGAAATATCGTCGACATACGACGAGACGGCACAGAAACCGTACAGTCGCTTGGGATAACGGGCAATCGACTCCAGAATATAGTCGTTGGTCTCCACGCAGAGCTCGTGGGTTTTCCAGCCGTAATTAACGATGACGGAAATATCTACGCCGTCCCGGTCCATGTTATCGATGAGGTCTTCGGCGGTGGCTATTTTAGCCTTTGCATCGGAATATATCTGGGCAAAAGCGGGGTCGGCATCCACATAACGGCTGCGGTCTTCCTTTATCCGCGGCGGCAGCACATGCGTGTGGAAATCTATAATCATCATCAAACCACGAGCCGGCGGTTACAGGCACCCGGTACGGACTATTCCTTGCCTTCCGATGCCTCTTCAGCCCCGTGCTTTTCCGCTTCTCCTTCAGCCCTGGCGCCCTCTTCACCCTCGGCTTCAGCCTCGGCGCCTTCGGCCTCCTCTTCCTCAGCCGCCATTTCCTCTTCTTCCACCTTAAGCTGGACTTCGGAAACCTTAATTATAAACTGCTCGGGGTCGGCATGGACGGTGATATCCGGGTCGAGCACGATATCCCTGACGTGGATAGCCTGCTCCAATTCTTCCAGTATGCCGATATCCACTTCTATCTGCGGCGGCACTTTTTCCGGCAGACATTCTATGTTCAATTCGGTGATACCGTGAGAGAGCATCCTCCCCTTCCCCTTCATCGCCGGGGCCTCGCCGGTAAGGACGATGGGCACCGCCACCTGCATCTTTTCTCCCTTTTTCACCTGGTAAAAATCCACGTGCAGCAGGTACTTACCCAGAGCGTCCCGCTGGACCTCGCGCACGAATACGTTCTTCGGCTCTTTATCACCTTCGATTTTCAGGTGAATAACACGGGTCTCCCCGGCATGAGCCAATATTTTTGATAGTTCAGCGGTATCACATTGCAGCGACTGCGATTCAATACTATGTCCAATGAGGTGTGTGGGGGTGATTCCCTGGCGGCGTAAAAACCGGTTTCTCTTACCCAGCACCTCTCTTTTAGCGGCGTTCAGTTTCAACTCTTCCATCTATCTACTCCCTTCGTCCTGTCAATTTAATCATATTCAGGCGTAAAAATCAATTTTTACGTACGATTTCATTGAACAGCCGCCGTCACCGGTGCTATAATTCCACTTAAACCGGTCAGACAAGGAGCAGCCCTTTGGATATCCCCAGGACATCACCGGCAAGAATCGTCGCACTGCGTGATAGCGCGTTCGCCTGCGACCTTTTTGTCACCGCCGTCAGCCAATTCGACTTTTTTAACTTTCTCGACAAGTCGCCGTCGGATATCGCTTCCATCTGTAACTCCCTAGGCATAAAAAGCAGACCCGCCGACGTCATGCTGACGCTATTCAAAGCCTACGGCTTCGTCAAGGAAAAAGATAAAAAGTATTTACTCACGGATACATCCCGTGACTACCTGACCGACAATTCCGGTTTTGATTTATCATCTTACGTGGGTTCGTTAAAAAACAGGCCCATATGCGAGGACATGGCGAAGGTGCTGCGTACCGGCAGGCCCGCCAACTGGGCAGCGAGCAAGACGGGCAGTGACTGGGCGACTTCCATGGCGGATGACGGCTTCGCGGAATCATTCACGGCGGGAATGAACAGTCGGGGGGCTTACCTGGCAAACGGGTTAATAAAGGCTGTTGACTTAATCAAATACCTCCGGGTATTGGATATCGGCGGGGCGTCCGGCATATATACGATAGCCCTGCTGGAAAGCAATCCGAATCTCAGCGCCACCGTTTTTGAGAAACCGCCCGTGGACAATTTGGCACGATATTCTATTAATAAGTCCGGCTTGAACGATAGAATCGATGTTGTTGCCGGTGATATGTTCCAAGACGCGTTACCGGGCGGGCATGACGTGCATTTGCTCTCGCACGTGCTCCACGACTGGGATATCGAGGAAGTTGAAACCGTCCTGAAAAACTCGTATAATCATCTGGCTCCCGGCGGCAAAATCATCATCCACGACGCCCACATCAATCGAAGAAAAACAGGACCCGTATCCGTCGCGGAGTACTCCGTGCTGCTGATGTTCCTGGCGGAAGGCAAGTGCTATTCCGTTGCCGAGATGCAGGATGTTCTGGAGAAAACGGGCTTCAGGAATATCGAGTACCGACCTACCGTGCTCAACAGGAGCATCGTTACAGGAACAAAAGAATGAGCGCTAACAGGAACGACGAAGTAAAGAATGTCTGGGATACCAATGCGGCTTACTGGGACGAGCGCATGGGAGAAGGCAACGACTTTCATAAAGTCCTCGTCGCGCCGAACCAGCTGGAACTGCTGGACATTAAAAAGGGCGATTCCATCCTGGATATTGCCTGCGGTAACGGGCAGTTCGCCAGGCAAATGACCGAACTGGGAGCCAGAGTAACGGCAATCGATTTCTCCGGAGAAATGATAAAAATCGCCAGAGCCAGGCCGCTGGCGGATAAAATAGATTACCGGGTAATCGACGTCACCAAGAAGTCCGACCTTGCCAAACTCCGCGGCAATATTTACGACTCCATCGTATGCACCATGGCGATTATGGACATCGAGAACATAGAACCGTTGATTGGCTTCCTGCCGGAAATCCTAAAGAACAACGGCAGGTTTGTTTTTTCCATACTACATCCGTGTTTTAATTCCGGCGAAGCCAGCCAGGTCAACGAGCATACCGATTACGGCGGATACGAACACAACCGCTACTACGTGAAAATCGCCGACTACCTGATATCGCGTTCCGTTCTGGGGGTTGCTATCAGGGGGCAGCCAGAGCCCCAATACTACTTCCACCGCCCCCTATCGGAAATCCTGAACCTGTGCTTCAGGCACGGTTTTTACATGGACGGGATTAGAGAGCCTTCCTTCAAAGACATAGAAAAGACCAGTACCTGGGGTCATGTGTTTACAAACAATCCCCCGGCGATTGTCTGCGGATTTAAATTGATAAAATAATCCTCTAAAACGGTGTGGACTTGGTGTTTTCCTTATAGTATAATAGAGACGCTGTGATGACGCCGTCTGATTCAAGGAAATCATCAACGGGAGCCTCGGCTGATAATTTTAAAGCCGGGGTTTTTTCTTCTGGTGAAGACCTCAAAGAAGTCACCAAAAGACTCCGGCGGCATATCGTCTCCATGATAGGCAAAGCCGGCAGCGGGCATCCCGGCGGCTCGCTGTCCGCCGTGGAAATCGCCACGGCGCTTTTCTGGAAAATCATGCGCCACAAGCCTACCGACCCTCAATGGAAAGACCGCGACAGGTTTATTTTAAGCAAGGGGCACGCCGCCCCCCTGCTCTACTCGGTACTCGCCGAGTGCGGCTACTTCCCGGTAAGTGAACTCTCTACCCTGCGTCAGCTGGACAGCCGCTTGCAGGGGCACGCCGACCGTACCGCCACGCCAGGCGTGGAGATGTCGTCGGGGAGTCTGGGACAGGGTCTTTCCTTCGCCGTCGGCGTGGCGCTGGCGGGTCGACTGAACTCACAGGACTACCGCGTCTACGCCCTCCTTAGCGACGGCGAGTGTGACGAAGGGCAGATATGGGAAGCTGCCATGTCCGCCGCCCAGTACCGGCTGGACAACCTGACGGCTGTCGTGGACAACAACCACATACAGTTGAGCGGCTTCAACAAGGATATCATGGGTATCGAACCCCTCACCGATAAATGGGCGGCTTTCGGCTGGAAGGTCTTTGACGTTAACGGGCACGACCTGGCGCAGGTCATCGATGCCCTGGAAAAGGCTAAGGAGGTCAAGGGACAGCCCGCCGTCATTATCGCCCGCACCGTCAAGGGCAAGGGCGTCAGCTTCATGGAAAATAACGTGGACTTTCACGGCAAGGCCCCCAGCGCCGAGCAACTGGAGACAGCCCTCAAGGAGCTTGCGTAGCATGTCAGAGGATGTATCGCTGCGGGATACCTACGGCAAGACGGTAGCCGAACTTGGTAAAACCAACCCGGATATCGTCGTGCTGGACGCCGACCTGAGTCCTTCCACAATGACCAAGTACTTCGCCGCCGATTTCCCGGAGAGGTTCTTCGAGGTAGGCATCGCCGAGGCTAACATGATCGGCATAGCCGCCGGACTTGCCGCCTCGGGCAAGATACCCTTCGCCAGCACCTTCGCCGTCTTTGCACCGGGACGCTGCTTCGACCAGATACGCGTCTCGGTGGCGCAGGCGAGGCTGAATGTAAAAATAGTCTCCACCCACGCCGGGGTGACCGTCGGCGAGGACGGCGCCTCCCACCAGGCGCTAGAAGACCTGGCGCTTACCTGCTCCCTGCCCGGCTTCACCGTCATCGTCCCCGCGGATGCAATCGAGACCGCGCAGGTCATCAAAGCCGTGACCAAGCACACCGGCCCCTGCTACGTGCGACTCCCCCGCGCCAAGCTCCCTAATGTTAATGCCAGCGACTATACATTCAAAATCGGCAAAGCCACGACGCTACGACCGGGTAAAGACGTTACGATAATAGCCATCGGCGTCATGGTGGCGCAGGCGCTGGCAGCCGCCGGCGCACTGGCTCAGGAAGGCATCGACTGCCGCGTGCTGAACATGTCCACCGTCAAGCCAATCGACGAAGCGGCTATCGTTAAGGCCTCTAAAGAAACCGGGGCAATCGTCACCGCCGAGGAGCACCAGGAGCACGGCGGACTCGGCAGCGTTGTAGCGAGGATTATCGGCGCACATAAACCCGTGCCGATGGAATTCGTCGCTGTCAAGGACGTCTTCGGCACGTCCGGCAAACCGAACGAGTTGCTGGAAAAGTACGGGCTGACCGCTAAAGATATCGTTAAAGCCGTGCGGAAAGCCGTAAAGAGAAAACGCTAGTCCAGGAAGGTTATTTCCGAGGGCGGCCTGTCCAGGATATCCACTTCTATCCCTGCTTCCTCGAACAGCTTGATGAATTCGTCGTCGTCGTACTTCCCAAAGGACACCGACCGCTTTATCCGCGCGTTTACCATCATCTTGGCGCAGAGCACGCAGGGCGTGTGCGTGCAGTACATGGTCGCCCCTTCCAGGCTGACGCCGTGCAGCGCCGCCTGGATAATGGCATTCTGTTCGGCATGAATAGCCCGGCAGATCTCCTGCCGGGTGCCGGATTGTATCCCCATTTCGTCGCGCAGGCAGCCGAGTTCCAGGCAGTCCTTCAGTCCGGCGGCGGCCCCGTTATAACCGGTGGTAAGGATATGCTTGTCCCGCACGGCGATGGCCCCCATGTGGTGCCGCCGGCAGGTGGAACGCTCGGCTACCACCGAGGCTATTTTCAGGAAATATTCATCCAGTTCCGGTCGTTTATATATATCCGTCATTTTAGCTTATCGATAATCCTTTCTACCTGCGCTTTAAGGTCGGCGAGCGACTCATTATTCAACACCGTGTAGTCCGCCAGGGCAATCGGTCCGCCCTTGTTGAGGTTCTCTATTTCGGCGCGGTCGCGCCCGGCGGCTTCCTGCGGCGTCAGCGGCCTTATCTTGCGCCTGCCCAGCCGGGCATACCTGTCCTGCGGCGACGACCATACCGCTACGACGGCGAAGTCCCCTCCGTAATGCCCCTTGAGGAATACATACTCCTCCCATGAATACAGCCCGTCCACCACCACATCGGTAGTCTTCAGGGCGTCATCGATTCGTGGCAGGCTCAACTTCGCGTAGGCGTCCATGCCATCCCTCTTTCTGATGGCCTCCCTCGCCCGCCTCTCGTTCGCCTCGTTGAGTTCCAGTCCCTGATTCTTGACCTCGTCGTCGGTAATATCGCCGAACCTGACGGTGGCGAATCCCCGGTCCTTGAACATCCGGGCGACCTCCGACTTGCCGGAGCCGGTCATGCCGACGATAGCGACGACTTTCATACCGTCCATTATAAGCGGTTAATGCCGAAAATGACAACGTGAAATCTGGACATAATGTGCTATACTACTTGATGTAATGAATAAGCCCAGAACCGTCAACCTTAACGAGGAAATGCAGGAGCAGCTGCCCGCCGATTTGCTGGACTTTATCAAGCAGGCAGGCGAGGCGGCGCAAAAACGGCAGCAGCGCCTGTACCTGGTGGGCGGCGTGGTGCGCGACCTGCTCCTCGAGCGTAGAATCGTCGACCTTGATATCGTGGTGGAAGGTGACACCATCAAGCTGGCGCGCGAGATGGCGCGTCGCTATAAAGCTAAAATTACCGTTCACACACGCTTTAGCACCGCTAACCTGCTGTGGGGTAAAAGAGGCGTGGACTTCACCACCGCCCGCGCCGAGACCTACGAAAAACCCGGCGCCCTGCCCACGGTGAAACCCGGCACTATCACCGACGACCTTGCCCGCCGCGACTTCTCCGTCAATGCCATGGCTATCGAGCTTAATCCGCCCCACTTCGGCGAGCTTATCGACCCCCACGGCGGACGGCGCGACCTCAAGAGGCAGGCCATCCGGGTGCTGCACGACGACAGCTTCATCGACGATGCCACCCGCATCTGGCGCGCCGTGCGCTACGAGCAGCGTCTGGGCTTCCGCATCATACAGGCGACAGTCAGACTGCTCAAACGCGATATCGATTACCTCTCGACTGTCAGCGGCGACCGTATCCGCCACGAACTGGAGCTTGTCCTGGAAGAAGAGGAGCCGGAGAATGCCATCAAGCGTGCCGGCAAATTAGGTGTATTGAATCGACTGCACCCCTCGCTAAAAGGTGACGACTGGCTGGCGGAAACCTTCGTCCTCGCCCGAGAGCGCTGCATACCCGATGAACCCCATCCCCACCTGTACCTGGCGCTGCTGGCTTACCGTCTCACCGCCACGGAAACCGAACAACTTATCAAGTATCTGAGACTGACTAAAGCAACGGCACAGTTACTGAGAGAGACATCGGCCATTAATGAGAAAACAAAGGAGCTTTCCGCGCCCGGTCTGGCGCCGAGTTCCGTTTATAACCTCCTCCACGGCTATGGCCTGATGGCGCTGACGGCTAACTCCCTGGGGTCCGCTTCCCCCACCGCCGCCGAGCACATCGACCTGTATCTCAACGTGCTGCGCCACATCAACCCTGCCCTTAGCGGGGACGACCTTATCAAGCTGGGCGTGCCGCAGGGACCGAAAATTAAAGTGGTGCTACAGACCCTACGCGCCGCCCGCCTCGACGGCAGGATAGACAGCAAAGAGGAAGAGGTGGAGATGGTGAGGGGGTGGGTGAAAAGACCCCCACGTTAAGCCACCGAATTAACTGCATAGCACGGCAGTTACGCTGCAGATTTAGTGTCATTGCGAGACCATCCCGACTTCGTCGGGTCTCGCAATGACAGCGTGGCGTTAGTAATGATGTAAACGTAATATTGCTTAGGCATAATAAGGGATTGCCACGTCACTCCGTTCCTCGCAATGACGGTTACTCCACCTTCTTAAACGCCTTAATCGGCGCGCCGCATACGGGGCATTTCTCCGGCGGCTCCCCCGTTACCGTGTTCCCGCAGACCTGACAGACGTAGTAGGTAGCGTCCTCCGGCTGCTTGTTGGCTTTCACTGCCGCCAGCGCCGCCTCGAAGTAGCCGTGGTGCACCTTCTCCACCTCGTTAGACCAGTTAAAAGTGCGCACGGCGCGGTCGTTCTTTTCCTCCGCTGCCCTCTCGATGAAAGCGGGATACATGGAAGTGAACTCCTGGTGCTCCCCGATGACCGCCGCCAGCAGGTTGTCCTTGGTAGCGCCGATGGCATCGATGGCAAGCAGGTGGTTCCGGGCATGCACCGTCTCCGCCTCCGCCACCGCCCGGAATAGCCTGGCTACCTGCGGATATCCTTCCTTCTCCGCCTTCTCCGCGAAGAACGTGTAACGGCGGTTCGCCATGCTCTCCCCGCCGAAAGCTTCCATTATGTTGTTCTCTGTCTCGTACGCCATGATAGTCCCCCCGATTTTTCTTAGATTTTACCTTAAGGACAGTAAGTAATGCGAGCCTGTTTACGCGCCGGTATACGCTGATATTTATATCCGGGATAACCCACGCCCAGAGCGGCATATGGCGTAAATCCCTCCGGCAGGGCGACGGCTTCGACCATGGGAGGAAAGGACTGGGCGGACATCTAGAAGTACCCGTTCCAGTAGCATCCAAGTCCGGCGGCTTTGGCCGCGAGGTCGAAGTAGCTCAGGGCGATAACACAGTCCGTAGCCGCGATTGGATTATCCTTCTCCGCGTAAGTCACCACCACCGCAGGGGCGTTACGGAGAAATATATTCAGGCCCAGTTCGTGCATCCTCAATATCGCCTGCATTTGCTGTGCCCAGGGCTCATCGCCGTCGGCCATCGAGCGAAACCATTCCACGCCGATAGCCGTCAACTTCTTCAACTTCTCCGGGTTATCGATAACCAGCCACTGCACTCCCTGCTCGTTATGACCGGTGGGGGCATAACGAGCGACGTCGATAGCACGTTCGATTACCTCCCTCGGCACCGGTTCATCCTTAAATTCACGAACAGACCGTCGACTTTTTATGAGCTGGGAGACCTGTTCAAAGGTAACATCCAGTTTCTTATCGATGGGCGGGCATTGCTCCAGCAGCATTTCTTTATGAATTACGCTGTCCATGGGACAGATACCCACGCAGTGACCGCAGCGCATACAAAAATCATCCGCCCCGGGGAACAGGCGCGGCGAGCCGTCCGGCTGAGGGATGATAATGCAACCGGCACAGGCGACGATGCAGGCGCCGCATCTGGTACAGGTTTCCATATTGAATTCTACTAAAGCCATTATGCTATCTCCTTTTTTAAAACCTCGTAAAACTTGGCCCGGGCGGACTTCTCCTGCCAGGGTTCGTGCCCGCATTTTTCCAGCAGGATGAACCTGAAATCTTTAAGCACGCGGGCGAGCGGTTCCCTGACCCCCTCCGCGAGACGCGGGTCGTGGTCGCCATGGATAGCCGCTACCGGACACCGTATCCTTTTACCCATTTTGATTAACTGTCCGCTGGCCAATAACTTGCGGACTTCCCGCCCAATCCTCTCGTTTATCTCGGGTTGATATTCCAGCACTTCTTCCTTATGGGGCAGCGGGTCGTACGAATCAGCTTGAATAAACAACCGGAAAAGCCGGGCCAGGGACGCACTTTTATCCCCACCATAGTCCCCCCGGATAGATTCTTCCAGGGAAAAGACCTCGGCTCTTTCCTCCTCGGTAAGTCTCGTTAATTCATCATATACTACGCTAGCTGCGTATTTCTCTATAAAGGACGTAGCGCCGACCAGTATCAGTTTCCTGATAAGAGCGGGGTATTTGGCGGTTAAAATATAGCCGAGAGTAGCCCCGTACGACCAGCCTACCAACACGATGGGCGGATTCCCATATTCTTTCAGTACTTCAGCCAGCTCTTCAACTTGCCCATCGATGGAGTCTTTAGTTTGCAGGGGTTCCAGCACGCCGTAATCGCGCGAAAGCTCCCTGGCGACCGGCGCCATCTCCCCGGGCGCTCCGGGGCCACCGTGCACGACGGCAATTGTATATGGTTTTTCACCGTATAACCTGACATTCTTCATAACGTCCGCGCCAGGTACGTCTTCATCCCCTGTTTCACACAGGATTCATAAAATTTCTCTGCCGTGGATTTATCCATGAACATCGTGAACAACGTCGGGCCCGAGCCGGCGAGATGTATTCCCGGGGCGCCCATCTTGACAAGGTGCTCCTTATACGTCCGCAATTTACCACTTATAAAAGCGATATTCCCGAAAGTATTGAACAGCTGCGACGGACTGAAACCCATACCTTTACGCAAAGTGTCTACCAATCTTCCCGTTATAGCGCCGTCGGTGAAGTAGCCCGGTATGAGACTCGCATACATCGCGGCGGTCTTGCCCTTTTTCACGGGCACGTCCGGGACGACCAGCACCGCCCACGTTTCCGGTAAGGACGGCAGCGGCGTTACCCGCTCTCCCCTCCCCTCGACCAGCGCCGTGCCACCCTGTAAAAAGAAAAATACGTCCGAGCCCAGCTGCGCCGCCAGTTCACGCAGCTTTTCCTGCGAAAGATTAAGCTGCCAAAAATCGTTGAGTCCGCGCAGGACGGCGGCGGCATCGCTGCTGTCGCCTCCCAGCCCGGAGAGCAGCGGGATACGCTTTTCAATCGTTATGGATGCCCCTTTATCACCGGCAGCTTCTTTCACCAATTGCGCCGCCCTGCTTACCAGGCTTGCCTCTGCCGACCACCCCTCCATATCGCATTTAAAGGATACGTCTTTCCCGACCTCGAAATGCAGCGTATCGCACCAATCAATCGCCTGGATAACACTGCGTATCTCGTGGTAGCCGTCGTCGCGCTTCCGCAGGACTTCCAGCGTCAGGTTGAGCTTTGCCGGGGCTGTTACTGTCACTTTCTTACTCATTCATAACCCTCCACAGTGTCGCCCATTCCTCCAGGGTAAACGTCTCCGCCCGCCTTTGCGGTTCGATGTTTGCCTTTTCCAGTACCGCCAGCACATCAGCCTTGGGGAGTTTCAGTCCCTGCGCCAGCGAGTTGGCGACCTGCTTGCGCGACGCTGTGAAGCCCGCCCGTACCAGCTTAAAGAACCCCTCCTCGTCGACCTCCACCGGGGGCC
>JAFGPF010000002.1 GCA_016926115.1 Dehalococcoidales bacterium
GTAGGAGTCTGGACCGTGTCTCAGTTCCAGTGTGGCTGGTCGTCCTCTCAAACCAGCTAACGATCGTCGCCTTGGTAGGCCGTTACCTCACCAACTAGCTAATCGTGCGCAAGCCCCTCCTCAAGCGGCCGAAGCCTTTAGTGATGACGCTTTACCACCATCACCACATGCGGTATTAATTCCGATTTCTCAGAGCTATTCCCCACTTAAGGACAGGTTACTTACGTGTTACTCACCCGTCCGCCACTAACCGCCGAAACGGTTCGTTCGACTTGCATGCATAAAGCACACCGCCAGCGTTTATCCTGAGCCGGGATCAAACTCTCCAAAAAAAATTTGATTGACTCTTTGTTGAACCTTCCTTCCGCTATCCAGTTGTTAAGGTACAAAATGTCCCGCTAGGGGACGATAGAATAATAGCACAATCTTTTCCTGATTGTCAATAATTTTTTACATGTAGGAGTAATATTATTGACTTTCCGGTTTTTCGTCCGGAGGAACTGGATTCCGGGCCAGGCCCGGGATGAGACTTTTTAATTTGGCGGGCGGATGCCCGCTCATCCTGAGCTTGTCGAAGGGTATGGTTCGACAGGCTTACCATGAGCGGGCGTTAGGCTACCTTATCCCGTTTTATTCTTCCATCTTTTTCTTAGGCGCCTTCGGCGGCATCTGGGACAGCGCCTCCGTCAGCCCCAGCACGTTGACCAGCCTGGACTGGTCGGACATGATGAGCTTGGTATTGTCCTCCAGCGAAGCCTGCGTTACCTGAAGCTGTTTCAGCAACTGGGCGTTGCCGATGAAGAACTTGTCTGCCGCCGTGGATACTGTTTCGACGGCTTTCGCCTCGCCTTCCGCGCGCAGGATAGCCGCCTGACGGTCGCCCTCCGCCACCAGGATGTTGTTCTGCTTATCGCCCTCGGCCTCCAGAATCTGTTTCTGCCGGTAGGCTTCCGCCTCCAGGATGACGGCACGCTTTTCTCTTTCCGCCTTCATCTGCTTGCTCATGGCGTCGGTGATATCATGGGGAGGTTCGATTTCCTTCACCTCGACCCTGGTAACCTTCACGCCCCACTTGTCCGTAGCCTCGTCCAGCGTCAGCCTCAGGGCCGCGTTGATGCGCTCCCGGGATGTCAGTGTCTCATCCAGGCTCATCTCGCCGATGACGTTCCTCAGGTTGGTCTGGGCAAGCTTGCTGACGGCTACGTAAAAGTTGGCGACCTCGTACCTGACGGCTTTGGCGTCCGTCACGTAGTAGTAAACAACGGCATCCACCGTAACCGTCACATTGTCATTGGTGATGACCGGCTGCGGCTCGACGTCCAGCACCGTCTCTCTCATGTCAATCCTGGATACAAGCGAATCTATAAAGGGTATAATAAACCGCAGACCCGGCTCCAGCGTCTCCTTGTACCTGCCGAACCTCTCGATGATACCCTTCTGTGCCTGGTGGATGATGGTTATCGATTTTGCCAGCGTGATGACGAATAGTACTACCAGTATTACGATTACAGCTATAAGGCCCCCACTCATTTTAGTTACTCCCTTCTTTCTTTTTTACCAGTAAAGTTACGCCACTGATGCCGGTGACGGTTATCTCCTCGCCTTCTTTAATCGGCTCCTCCGCCCTCGCCCGCCATTCTTCATAGCCTACCTTGACGATTCCGTCGCTGTTGCTGTCTATGCCCTGTTTTACAATACCGCTCTTGCCGACGATTGTGTCTATATTGGTTTTGGCCTCCTTGGTGGCTATCCTCCGGTGTATGTACCGGCGTCCGATAACCACGTATAGCACGCAGATAACACCAGTAACGATGGCGGTCCATACCCAGGACTGCATGGCAAGCGTTATCAGACCGCCCAGGACGAAAGCCGTGCCGATGAATACGAGGTCCAGCCCCGTATCTATTCCCAGCATTAGTTCCATGATAATCAGCACCAGTCCCACGGCTATAAAGATTAACCATGCCCATGAGTCGAAGAACAGGACATCCACAACCCCGTTATTCATAGGTCTGTCCTACCTTTCTCGCCGTATTTGTACGATGCACGTCATTTTATTAGATACGTTTAACCTTGTCAATTATATTCGTTTCAATAGATTTAGTACTAATTTCCTGATTTGTTTATGGATTGTTTATGTCCTGAACCTCCCTGTTTATTTTCTTTTCATATATCCCATATTATACTTGTCGTCGGTAAGATAAATATTACGACTGGCTTGATAGCCGGACTATATACGTATCCAGGGGGTTTTAGAAACAAATGCTGGGCATGACCACAACCAACGATCCGGGTACCACGGGCGTGCGTGACATCGCCGAAGCCCTGGGTGGCGGTATTCATGAAGGTTCGCTGGTGCTGGTAGAAGGCGAATCCAAGACGGGCAAGAGTGTTTTATGCCAGCATATCGCCTACGGCATCCTTCACTCGCGGGGAAGCGCGGTCGCTTATTATTCCTCGGAGTATAACTCTGAAAAACTCATCATGCAGATGGAGGCTATGTCTCTGGAGACCAAGCACGACCTGGTGACCGACCTCTTCCGAATCTACAAAATGGGTTCGAAAAACGTCCTGAGAGACGCGGAGAAGTCCCTCCAGCTTATCCTCGACCATATCGTGGAGCTGCCCCGGCGTTTTAAGATGATTATCGTGGACTCGCCGACTCCGTTTATGGCACACATCAGCCCGGTGGTGAAGATGGACTTTTTACAGGCATGCAAGGAATTATGTGAAGACGACAGGTCCATTGCCCTCGCCCTGGACACTCATACCTTCGAAAGCAAGACTCTCCTTCGTGCCTACGCCATGAGTGATTATTACCTGCGGCTCCGTTCCCATGACAGCATGCTGGACACAGGCCAGGTTGATACCCGGGTTATCAAGACCCTGGAAGTAACCAAACTGGCGGGTGCGGAACGCTGGGGACAGGAAAGCATAAAGTTTGAAATCAAGCCCAACGTGGGTATTCAGCTTCTGCCCTTCGTCCAGGTAAGGGTCTAGCCTCCGCGGTAACGTCGCGCCCTTTC
Organism: Dehalococcoidales bacterium; assembly: GCA_016926115.1. Next base: position 3,027 of record JAFGPF010000002.1, read on the forward strand.
ATCAATCCGTTCTTTTTACCCTTCTCTTTGTGGTATTATCTATTGTTGCCTGTTTTAAATTTCCCGTGCGCGCCGCCATGCACAACTGAGCAGGAAAAGTTGGGAAGCCCGCCGGTATTGCTGCTATATTGTATCTGAAGGAGACACGTAAGCAGATGGAATGGTCGGAGAGAATGAATGCGGCGATCGACTACATCGAAGCGAACCTGGCGAGCGAAATCGACTTCGGCAAGGCGGCGGAAAAGGCATGCTGCTCCACGTTTCATTTCCAGCGGATGTTCTTCGCCATCAATGGAATAACACCGGTGGAATACGCCCGGCGGCGCCGGCTGACCCTTGCCGCGACGGAGCTTTATTCCGGCAAAATGAGAGTCATCGACGTCGCGGTGAAATACGGCTACGATTCGCCGGACTCTTTCACACGGGCATTCCGGAACCTGCACGGCGTGACACCCCAGGCGGCGCGCGAGTCCGGGGTAACGCTGACGGCGTTCCCGCGCATCTCCTTTCACATCGAACTTAAAGGAGGCAACGACATGGACTATAGACTCATGGAAAAGCCGGGTATCGCGATTGCCGCGAGGACCCGCAAATTTACTACTGTCAACGGGCAAAACTTCGTGGAAATCCCTAAATGGTGGGAGGAGTTTATGTCGACGCCGGAGTGTCAGCAATTGATGGCTTTATCAGACAATAAACCCGGTGCCGTAACCCGTGGCGTCATGCTGGGCATCTGTTACGGTGATGTTGATGATGTCGAATTTTCCTACGGCATCGCCGTGGAGCTTCCTACGGGGACTTCATCCGGGGAGTTTGAAAAAATAGAGATACCCGCGACAACCTGGGCGGTATTCGACTGTACGCTGGATAACCTCCAGGACGTCACCAAACGCATCTTTAGCGAGTGGTTCCCCTCCACCGGCTACGAGCATGACGCTCTGCCGGAGCTTGAAGTGTACCTGCCGGAAAAACCCGGCCAAGCAATGCCGTGCGAGCTGTGGATGCCTATAAAAAAGAAGTAGTATCCCGGTCTTCCGATGGCAGCTTTGCCTTAAAAGTCATTCTGGGGAGTCCTTCACAGGTGAGGGACGATGTGAGAATCTCTGGGTAGGGCTGGCGTTGAATCTTACTATCCGCTTCACGAGATCCTCACGCCCTTCTTCTGAAGGGCTCAGGGTGACATGAAAGATACTTTCAGGGCAAAGCCTACGATGGCAAAAGGGCGGGGAGTAAATTTTCCCGCCCTTTTTACTTCAATAACCGTCCCCGCCGTGATAAAATATGCCATATGGCATTGAGAAAATTATCATCTTCCTCGATTACCAGGGGGCTTACTACCGGGTTTATCGGGCAGAATGTAATCTACCATCCACGCCTCCCGTCCACCATGGATGCGGCGCGTCACGAAGCCCGGCGTGGCATTCCCGAAGGTACGGTAATCATCGCCGGGGAGCAGACGGAGGGCAGGGGCAGGCAGCAGCGTGCCTGGGTTTCTCCTTCCGGTAATATTGCCATGTCAATCGTCCTCTACCCGGATGTCGGGAGTCTGCCTTATCTGGTGATGATGGCCTCGCTGGCGGTGACGCACAGCATCGAGGAAATTACGGGCTTGCACACGCAAATCAAGTGGCCCAACGATATTCTCGTCGATGGTAAGAAGGTCAGCGGTATCCTCATAGAGAATCAGGTAAAGAGAGGCAGGGTGGTTTATGCCCTGGTCGGCATCGGCATTAATGTCGACCTTAAAGCCGCGGATATTGCCGGGATACCGACCGCTGTCACGAGTCTCAAGGCGGAACTGGACAGGCGGATTATGCGGACAAGTCTCATTAAGAATCTGCTGACTGAGTTAGAGCGGCTTTACCTGTTGTTGCCGGCGGGCGGGTCCATCTTCAGGGCATGGCGGGACAGGCTGTGGACGCTGGGCAAAGAGGTGGCGGTGATATCCGGTGAAGACGTCCTGGATGGCGTCGCCGAGTCCGTCGATGAAGACGGGGCTTTGATGCTGCGTTGCGCCGACGGCACATTGATGAAGTGTGTCGCCGGTGATGTCTCCCTGCGCCATAATAAATAGGGGAGGGGGCATGTACGCCCCCTCCCGTTGTTTATCTGATTATTTTTACTTTTTCTTATCGGGATTTACGCCGAAAGCCTTGAAAAGCTCGATGGGTATGGGGAAGAGTATCGTGCTGTTCTTCTCACTGGCGATTTCCGTCAGCGTGGAAAGGTAACGCAGCTGTATGGCGGAAGGTTCCCGGCCGATAACGGCCGCTGCCTGCGCGAGCTTTTCCGAAGCCTGCAACTCGCCCTCGGCGTGGATGATTTTCGCGCGCCGTTCTCGCTCGGCTTCCGCCTGCGCCGCCATGGAGCGTTTCATTTCCTCGGCAAGCTCAACTTCCTTGATTTCCACGGTGCTGACCTTGACGCCCCAGGGGTCGGTATGCTCGTCGATGATTTTCTGGAGCATCTGGTTGAGCTTTTCACGCTTGGTCAGCAGCTCATCGAGTTCGGACTGCCCCAGCACGTTTCGCAGCGTCGTCTGGGAAATCTGCGATGTCGCCCTGATGTGGTCCAGTACCTTGACTACCGAGGATTCGGGGTCGACCACGCGGAAGTAGACTACGGCGTTGACGCGCACGGTAACGTTATCCTTGGTGATCACTTCCTGGGAAGGGACATCCATGGTAATGACACGCAGGTCTACCTTAACCATGCGGTCTATGAAGGGGATGATGAGGAACAGGCCGGGTCCCCTGGCGCCGACCAGTCGTCCCAGGCGGAAAATCACGCCGCGCTCGTATTCCGTGACGATTTTCACCGACATCGGGACAAGGATAAGGATGACGACAACGATAACACCTATAACGATTGGGTTCATTTATGCACCTCCTTTATTGTTTTGATGTTTTCCTGGTTACCATTAATTTCAAGCCATCGACCTTGGTTATAATTACCTCCTCTTCCGGTTCTATGGTTCTTTCTTCGGCTATGGCGGTCCAGCGTTCGCCTTCGACGAGTACCACGCCCTTAGGTTCGAGGGCGACTTCCACCACCGCCGTTCTACCCACCAGTTCCTCTCTTCCGGCGGCTATCTTTCTCTGATGGGCACGTATCGACCATAGTATCACAAAGTACAGTATGACAACTACAACGATTATTAATACGGCTATCGACCAAGCAGGCATGTATAGACCCCCCTTCTGTTGATACCGGCTACTTGCCCGGTTGCTTTTTACTCACGTATAGTACCAGACCGTCCACCCTCTGGATAGTGACTTCTTCTCCGGTCTTTATATCGCCGTTCTCGGAAACGGCGTTCCACCTTTCGCCCTTGAAAAACACGGTACCTTCGGGGTTCAGGGCTACTTTTACTGTGGCTGTCTTGCCCACCAGTTCCTCGCGTCCGGTCTTCGCCTGTTTGCGGTGGGCACTTACGGCGCGGTGTATGATGAAGCTAAGGGCGCCGGTGATAATGATGGTTACCGTGGCGATGAGCCACGGGTCGATTCTGAAGACCGGTGATGCCCCCTGGAACAGGATTAGCGAGCCGATAACCAGCGCCACGACGCCGCCGGCGGTGAATATGCCGAAGGTTGTCGTCAGCACCTCCCCGACGAACAGCCCTATCGCCAGGACGATGAGCAGTATGCCGGCGTAATTAACCGGCAGCATTCCCAGCGAGTAGAAAGCCAGCAGCAGACTTATCCCGCCGACCACCCCGGGGAAGATAAGACCGGGATTGAATATTTCCACCATGATGCCCAGCGTAGCGACGCTGAGCAGTAAATACGCTATATTGGGGTCGGCGATGGCGTACAGGAAGCTCTCGATGGTCTTCATGGGATTATCGTTGATGACCGCATCGGCGGTCTCCAGTGTGACCACCTGGCCGTTGAGCATGGTTATCTGCCTGCCGTCCAGCATGGCTACCAGCGATTCGAGGTCCGGCGCCACCATGTCGATTACATTCAGGTCGAGAGCTTCACGCTCGGTGGCGGACACGCTTTCCCGCACGGCGTTCTCCGCCCATTCCAGGTTCCGCCCGTGGGTCTCGGCGAGGCTCCTGATATAGGCGGCGGCGTCGTTGACTACCTTTTCTTCCATGGTCTCGGACATGGCAGACTCGCCCTCCTCGCTGAGGGCGACCGGATGGGCTGCGCCGATGGCGGTATTGGGCGCCATGACGGCGACATGCCCGGCGATGGTGATAAATACCCCCGCCGAAGCCGCTCTGGCCCCAGAAGGGGAGACGTAGACTACGACCGGTACGCGGGAGTTGACCATGAGCTGGATAATATCGCGCATGGCAGTGTCCAGTCCGCCGGGCGTATCCATCTGGATGATGAGCGCCTGCGCGCCGCTATCCTCCGCCTGTTCGATTCCCCGTTCCACGTAGTCGATTAATACCGGGTTGATAGCCCCTTTGATGGTGATAACGTCCACGTGGGGAGTCTGCGCGTATACGCTCGCTCCCGCGGAAAGCGCCAGCAGGAGGAGTACCGCCGCCAGTAGTATTCGCCTGATTTTTATCATAGTATGAAACCCGGGAAATTCATCTCATTATAATTGTATAACAGTTTTAATGCAATTGAAACCGAGACAGTCCGTAGGGCTAAAGGGGGAACACCCCTCGTATGTCATCTATTACCGCCCAACCCCACCTGTATCATCTACGGCTTAGCCCGAAAGTTAACCCTCCCCCTCTCCTTGACAGGAGAGGGGGATAAAGGGGGGTGAGGTAGATTGATAATTGAATAGCTGCGTAATTTATTGTAAATTAGTATAGTATTTATTTTTTAACCGTGTAAGGGAAAAGCATGAAAATCCAGAGATGCAAGGGCATGCGCGACCTCTCTCCGGAGGAAATGACGGTTTTCCGTCTGGTGGAGGGGGTATGCCGTGATACCTGTTCCGGGTGGGGCTACCGGGAGGTCAGGACGCCTACCATCGAGTACCTACATCTCTTTACCTCGGCGGGTACGCTGACACCAGGCAGATTAGGCAAAGTGTATTCCTTCCTCGATTGGGACGGCTGGAGCGGCGAGAGGGTGGTGCTGCGTCCCGACGGCACCATACCGGTGGCGCGCCTTTACACGGAGAGTTATCAGGGAGAGCTTGCCCGGCTGTTTTATGCCGCCAATATATTTATCTTTGAAGAAGCGGGTGATAAGACCAGGGAGCGATGGCAGTGCGGCGCCGAGTTAATCGGGGCGGGTTCCGCGGTGGCGGAGGTCGAACTGATTACGCTGTCCCTGGAAGTCCTGAAAAAGCTGGGACTCAAGGGGGTAGAACTGCAGCTGTCCCACGCCGGCTTGATTAAGGTCTTGCTGGAAAAACTCGGGCTCAGTCCGGAAGAGCAGAACCTCATGTTCGGTCGTATTCTGGACGGCGATGCCGGGGCGCTGAGGGAAGTCAGCCGGAAATCGCCGGAGCTTGCCGATACCCTGCGTCCTTTCCTGAACTTGAAAGGTCAGTCATCCGGTTTTCTCCGGAACCAGAAGGCGCTCCTGGCGCGTACCGTGCCGGAAATCCGCCCGTACCTGGACGAATTCCTGGAGACCGCCAAACTTCTGGATGGACTGGGGATTGAGTACCAGATAAATATAGCCTCCGGCGCCGGATTTGAATATTATACGGGGATTATCTTCCAGTTTTTCATCGGAAAAGAAAAGGTGGGCGGGGGTGGCAGGTACGACGCCCTGATTCCGTCGATGGGGGGAGGGGACGTGCCCGCTTCCGGCTTCGCTCTGTATCTGGACAGCTTGGTGAAACTGGTAAGTCCAACGGCTGTCGGCGGGGCGGTTACCGGAAGGGTGCAGGTTCGCGTAAAGTCCACCGATGCTGTAAAAGAAGCGTTCGGGGCAGCCGGAAAGCTGCGCGAATCCGGTTACATCGTCGAGCTTGATATCGACGGTAAAAAGACCGGCGCGGACTGGATAGTAGAGGTGGGAGAGAAATTTACAATGGTTAACATGAACACGAAAAAGAAAAAGGAAGCCTCGACGGTTAGTGAGGTCTTAAAGATACTGGAGGCGGAAGGTGGCGATTAAGCTAGCCCTGCCTAAAGGGCGCCTGTTGAGAAAGACGGCGGCGATACTCCAGAGAGCCGGCTGGGGGCTCGACGAATATACGTCCAACATGGGTTTCTATCGTCCACAGTCGCAGAAGTTCTCGGATGTCCTGATACGGGTCTTTCACGAGAAGGATATCCCCGTCCAGATAGCCATGGGTAACTACGACCTGGGCATATGCTGCCTGGACTGGATTGAAGAACTGCTGGCTAAGTATCCCAGCAGCGATATTATCAAGGTGCAGGATTTGCAGTACGGGGTCGGCGCGCTGTACGTGGCAGCGGCTACCGTGCCGGAAGACCTGCGGCAGAACGGGACTCCGGTGCGCATCGCCAGTGAGTATTCCAATCTGGCGGAGGCCTACGCTTTGAGGAAACGGATGAGTCGATTCAGCATATTCCCGGTGTGGGGCGCCGCCGAGGCATACCCGCCGGAAAACGCGGACATGGTCTTGATTCCGGCCAGGACCGGCGCGGCGCTGGCGGACTGCGGCATGGTGCCGGTAAGCCGGATGCTGGATTTCAGCGCCTTTCTCATCGCCAACAAGAGAAGCTGGGAGACTAAAGAGCTTGATAAACTGGTAACATCCATCTGCGATACATTATCGGAAACCGATAAAAAGCTCATCGCGGGAGAAGAAAGGGGTATGCCCGCACCGGCTCGTTTAGTAAAAACACCCGCGGGCACCGTCCGGCTGGCTCTCCCCGACGGACACCAGCAGAAACCGACCGTTGACCTTTTGAACCGGGCGGGTATCGGAATCGATGATTATCCCTCGGAGACGGGCAACCGCCGTCCGAAGATAGACATCGACGGTGTGACCGTCAAGGTTATCCGACCCCAGGACATGCCTTTGCAGGTTGCCAATGGGAATTTCGACCTCGCGGTTACCGGTCGCGACTGGTTGACCGAGCACCTTAGCCAGTTCCCGTCGAGCCCGGTAAGAGAACTGCTCGACCTGAAATCCAGTAAAGTCAGGATTGTAGCCGTGGTACATCAGGAACTCCAGGTTGACGACACGGAAGACCTGCGGCGGCTTATTGCCGGGAGGGACGAGCCTTTCCGGGTCGCCTCGGAGTATGTGAATATTGCGGACAAGTACGCCCGTGACAATCACCTCGGGCATTACAGCGTGATTCCCACCTGGGGCGCCACCGAGGCTTTCCTGCCGGATGACGCGGACATGCTCATCGAGAACACGGAAACGGGCAGGACACTCGCCCGGCACAACCTGAAGATAATCGATACGCTATTCGAATCGACCGGCTGCCTCATCGGCAATGCGGACTCCGCATCCGCCGCGAAGAAGAAACGTATTGAGGCTGTCGTCGCGCGGCTGCGCAAGGCGGTCGGGGACAAATAAATGAAAATAATCGAAGGATATCAAGAGGCAAAGTCGGCATTGTCGCGGCAGGCCCGTCAGGAGTCGCCGGACAGCGCGGAGCGCGAGCGTGTCGTCAGGCAAATCGTTAATGATGTACGTGAACGGGGCGATGCTGCCCTTATTGAGTACACGCAGAAGTTCGACGGTGTAAAACTGACCTCTCTGGAAATCGATAAAAAGCAGGTCGATGGGGCGTACCGCAAGATGGATAAAGAGCTGCTTTCCGCACTGGAACTGGCGGCGGAGAGGATAACGGCTTTCCATGCCGCACAGAAGGATATCCTCCTGCGTGAAAGCACCGATAAAAATCTGGGCTGGCTGATACGCCCGTTAGAACGGGTCGGCGTGCACGTGCCCGGTTTCACCGCGCCGTTGCCTTCCTCGCTGCTGATGACGGCTGTACCCGCTAAGGTTGCCGGTGTTAAAGAGGTGGTTCTGGTAACGCCTCCGGGCAAGTCCGGCGAGGTCTCGCCGATAACGCTGGCGGCGGCGAAAATCGCGGGCGTCAACCGCGTCTTCTCGGTCGGCGGCGCCCAGGCGGTCGCCGCGCTGGCTTACGGCACGGAATCGGTACCCGCCGTGGACAAGGTCTGCGGGCCCGGCAATATCTTCGTCTCGCTGGCTAAAAAGATAATGTATGGGACGGTCGGCATCGACGGACTTTACGGTCCGAGTGAGGTTATTATCATCGCCGATGATACCGCTGATGCCGCGTACTGCGCCGCCGACCTTCTGGCGCAGGCGGAACATGGTTCAGGAGCGTCGGCGATATTGCTGACCACTTCGCGCAAGCTCGCCGACGATGTGAATAATGAGATAGAGAAGCAGTTAAACGAACTGCAGCGCCGGGAAATCACCGCCGAATCGTTGGAAAGCCGGGGGTTGATAGCCGTGCTGGCAAGCATCGATGAAGCACTGGAGCTTACCAACCTTTACGCGCCGGAGCACCTGTGTCTCGTCGTGAAAAGCGCTGCTAAATACGTCGATAAGGTAAAGAACGCCGGTTGTCTCTTCGTGGGGGAGAAGTCCGTCGAGGTGCTCGTGGACTACATGGCGGGACCCAGTCATGTCCTGCCCACGGAGGGGACGGCGCGGTTCAGTTCGCCGCTGAATATCACCGACTTTGTGAAAATTATCACCCTGGTTAACACGGACGATAAGGATATCGAGCAGCTTGGCAGAGCGGCGTCCGTAATCGCCAGGGCGGAGAGACTGGACGCGCATGCCCGGGCGATAGAGAAACGAATTAGAGATACGGGCAGGGGAGGGAGTTAAGTTGGACGGCATAGAAAAGTTGATACGGCCTAATCTGGCGGGATTCGCCGGCTACAGCGCCAGCACGTCCCCGGATACGCTGGCGGGCAAGGTCGACGTGCCCCTGGACAATATCGTCAAGATAAACGCCAACGAGAACCCCTACGGCTGCTCGCCTAAGGTTATCGAGGCGCTGGCAAAAGCTTCCAACTATCATATCTACCCCGATGACGGACAGCAGGAATTGCGCAAACAGCTGGCAGGATATGCCGGCGCCGACGCGGGTTGCATCGTGGTGGGGCACGGCAGCAACACCCTCATCGACCTTATCGTGCGCTTGTTCGTGGGACCCGGCGACGAGGTAATCAACTTCATACCCACGTTTGATATCTATCGATTCAGCACGGAAATATGCGGTGGCGTCCTGGTCAATATCAGGAGGGATAAGGATTTCTCGGTGGACGTTTCCGCGGTGAAGAAGGCTGTTAATAAAAAGACAAAGCTGATATTCCTGGCTACCCCCAATAACCCGAGCGGCAATGTAATGCCCCGGCAGGATATCATCGAAATCGTAGAAACCGGCGCGCCCGTGGTGGTCGACGAAGCCTACTACGAGTTCAGCGGCGAGACGGTCATGGACCTGACAGAACGCTATCAGAACCTCATGGTACTGCGCTCGTTCAGCAAGTGGGCGGGACTTGCCGGGCTGAGGGTCGGGTATGGCGTTTTCCCGTTGAAGATTGCCGATTACCTGAGGGCTATCAAGATTCCACATAACGTCAGCGTGGCGGCGGAAATCGCCGTGCGGGTGTCGCTCGCCGACGTCGATTACCTGCAGGGCAGAGTCAAGGATATAGTCAATGAACGCGGCAGGCTGTACGGCGAGCTTAAACAGCTGACGTACCTGAAGCCGTACCCTTCACAGGCTAACTTCATCTACTGCGAGGTATTGAAAGGCAGTGCCCGGGAGCTTTATCAGAAGCTCCAGCGCAAGGGAATACTCGTACGCTACTTCGATAGTCCCCTCCTGAAGAACGGCATCCGCTTCAGCGTGGGCAAGCCGGAGCACACCGATGCCCTCATAAAGGCGCTGAACGAACTTGCAGACTAGCTGAGAGAGTATTCACAGGTAACACGTAATTCCCGCGGAAGCGGGAATCCACCTCCTCACTTCCTGCGGAGTTGTATATTATCACCCAAACCACCCTCGTATATTCCTCGGCTTATTACGTAGTTTATAGCCCTCTCTCCTGACGGGAGAGGGCAGGGTGAGGTTGCCCCCCCCGATTTAATGTTATAAAAATAACAATATTCATGTTAATAGCTATTGACAAATACAAAATATCTGTTATAATACTTAACAGTTGATGTTTGGAGGTTAGTTATGGACTCAACCGATGAAATATTGAAGAAAATCAAGCAGATTCAGGATAGCAATAAGTATTCCGACCAGCAGATGGCGGACAAGATAGGGTGCAGTCGGCCGCTATATCAGCGGACGCGCACCGGCAAGATTCCGGTAGGCGGCATGTTCATCAAAGGTGCCATGAAACTGCTGGCTGAGCCGGTGGTCGAGGGAAGGAAAACGGCCTTGCGAAGAGAAACGAAAGAAACGAATATCAGCCTGGAACTGGATATCGACGGCTCCGGGAAATGGGATATCAATACCGGAATACGTATCTTCGACCACCTGCTTTCGGCGGTGGCTAGACACGGATTAATTGACATAAAACTTACGGCGACCGGCGATGACCCGCACCACACCGTGGAGGACGTGGCGATTTGCCTCGGCAAAGCCGTTGGTGAAGCGCTTGGCGAGAAACGTGGCATCGTGCGTATGGCTGACGTTACCGTGCCGATGGATGAAGCCCTGGTCATGGTGGCGGTGGATATCGGCGGGAGGGGCTACACGGTGCTTGACCTTGATTTTACCGGCAATGACATGCCCGGTTTACCCGCTGACCTTATCCGTCACTTTCTGGAATCGTTCGCCATCGAGGCGCGTATCAACCTGCACGCCCAGGTTATCTGCGGTACCAACGACCATCACAAGGCGGAAGCGTTGTTTAAAGCTCTGGGAAGGGCGCTGGATGCGGCTACCCGAATCGACCCGCGTACAAGCGGCGAACTGCCCAGCACAAAAGAATATCTGGAAAGCTAGGGCTTTTACTCCAGCATCGCCAGCTTGCGACCGGTCAGCCTCTCGTAAGCCTGTACGTACCTTTTAGACGTGGCTTCAACGACTTCCTGCGGAAGCTCGGGGGCGGGTGGCTCCTTGTCCCAGTCGGATGACGCCAGGTAGTCCCGGACGGGCTGCTTGTCGAAGCTCTCCTGCGACTTCCCCGGTTCGTATGTTTCGGCATCCCAGAAACGTGACGAATCAGGTGTGAGTAACTCATCGATGAGTATCAGCCTGCCGTTATCGATTCCGTATTCGAACTTGGTATCGGCGATGATAATGCCCTTGTCTGCCGCGTATTCGCGGGCGTAGTTATAGATGGCACGACTCTTTTCCTCCATCTCCAGGGCGGTGCGCAGGCCGATGAGCTTGATGATGTCTTCCTTGGAAATCGGCTCGTCGTGTCCCGTGTCCGCCTTGGTGGTGGGGGTATATATCGGCTGTTCCAGTTCCTGACTTTCCTTGAGTCCCTCGGGCATGGGATTCCCGGAGACCGTGCCGTGCTCCTTGTATTCCGCCCATGCCGACCCCGAGATATAGCCGCGGACGACGCATTCCACCGGGATGCGTTTCACCTTCTTGGTGACCATGGAGCGCCCCCGCAGATAAGACGGATAGTTAAAGCGGCTTTCTTCCGGCAGGTACGAGTCCAGGGAGTGTACGTCGTCGACGGCTTCGGTCATGTGGTTAGCGATGATATCCGCCGTGCGCCGGAACCAGAAGGAAGAAAGACGGTTCAGTACGTGCCCCTTGAGCGGGATACCCCTGGAAAGCACCACGTCGAAAGCCGACATGCGGTCGGTGGTTACCAACAACAGATGACTGCCGAGGTCGTACGTATCACGCACCTTGCCGCGGATAAACACCGGCAGCGGCAGGTCTGTTTCCATTACAACTGATATTTCGCTGTTATCCATAACATTAAACCTTTCCAGCTGTCTGGCGCGGGTCGGCTTCCTATATCGCCCTCGGACCCAGCTCTATAGTATCGGGCATGATTCCCTGCCATTGCGACTTCGTTAAGCCCAGCCTCTGGAATATCTCGTCGACGTGCAGCAGGTAGTGCTCGTAATCGAACAGCGTTTCCAGTTCTTCCGCCGTTATGGCGGCGACGACTTCGGTGTCGGCTTTAAGCAGGGGCAGGAAGCCCCGGTTGCCCTTCCACGACTTCATGGCGTTTCTCTGGACTATTTTGTAGGCATCCTGCCGGCTTAAACCCTTGTCGATAAGCGCCAGCATGACTCTCTGCGAGAAGACCAGTCCCCGGGTAAGGTCCAGGTTCTTTTTCATAC
>JAFGPF010000036.1 GCA_016926115.1 Dehalococcoidales bacterium
GAGATGGTCGACGGCATGGTGCACGACGGCCTCTGGGAAATCTTCTATAACTACCACATGGGCGTAACCTCGGAGAACATCGCCGAGAAGTACGGCATCAGCCGTGAGGAACAGGACGCCTTCGCGCTGGAGAGCAACAACCGGGCGATGGCGGCTACCCGGGACGGCACCTTCAAGGAAGAAATCGTGCCGGTTGAAGTAAAAGTCAAGCGCGAGATGAAGATGTTCGAAGTGGACGAGCACCCCAGGGAGACCTCCATGGAACTCCTGGGCAAGCTGCCGACTGTATTCAAATCCGACGGTGCCGTCACCGCCGGCAACGCTTCCGCCATCACCGATGCCGGGGCCGCCCTGGTGTTAATGTCGGCGGATAAAGCCAGAGAACTCGGTCTTAAGCCGATGGCGACCATCCGCGCCTATGCCGCGGGCGGTGTCGACCCAGCCTACATGGGACTGGGCGTCGTGCCGGCGACTAAGAAAGCGCTGAAAAAAGCCGGCCTTACCCTGAATGACATCGACTATATAGAACTCAACGAAGCCTTCGCCTCGCAGTCGATCGGCTGCATCCGGGAAATGGGCTTCGACATGAGTAAGACCAACCTGCACGGCGGTGGAATCTCGCTGGGGCACCCCATCGGCTGCACGGGCGCCAGAATCCTGGTAACGCTCGCCCACGAGATGCAGCGGCGCGACCTGCAGCTGGGTCTGGCGACACTCTGCATCGGCGGCGGCCAGGGTATGGCGATGATTATCGAGAGAAAGTAAGAGGGGGATTATAAACCTCACCCCCTGTGTCCCCCTCTCCTGACGAGGCGTTTCGCAGGAGAGGGGGAATTTTATTTTTATAAAATCCACCCCCTCAATCCCCCTCCTTTATAAAAGGAGGGGGAAGAAAAAAGCGATGAAGCCCCTTTTATATTGCCTAAGATAAACATGAAATTAACATTTAAATCCTTCTGCCTCATCTTGGCATTTGACTTACTAAGGCATATAATAACTCAAGTATCTTCTATAAGGAAATTGAATATTATGACCTATTTTATGAAAATAAAAGACTATAAATGGAAATCAGGCAGTAATAAAGAGATGCTATATAGAGATGATAATGATGAATGGTTCGTAGGACCACCACATAACAATATAGCTGTAGGAAAGACTTATTCTGTTGAAATTAGCGAAGGAACTTTAGAAGATGGTTATCGCCATATTATTAAATTTAAGTGAAGGACACAAAGAAGTTTGAGTCAGACCTATATTTGTGATAGCTTTTTTATATAGATATCACCATGAAGCTTACGGCTGAAGAAGAACAACGACGAGAATTGATCTTAGGACGTGAGTTCGCCAATACAACTCTACCTAACGATCTATCGAAAACCTTTATTGCACAATTGCGTGATATGCCCACGGCGTCACTTGTGGAACCGCTAGGAGACCAGTTAACATCCGAAGAAAAAGAGATAATATACGACATAATGAAGACCAGTTCCTTCCTCCAGAAACAAAGTGAGGTTATTCGAGCATGGTTTCAACTTCGTGTGCAGGATGTAATAGAAAAAGGACATATACCTTCTCCTGTCGAGATTATGTGTATTAACGATGTTTTTGGGAAAGAGCTAGCAAGTACGCTTATTATAAAAGCTGTAGAGATTCTCGGAGATCTCGACTCTGAAACAAGGCACTACGTCACAAGTCCAAAGAATGAGATTGAAGTTAATATTTTTAACCGCTTTAAGTGAACTCCACTGAGAAGGGCAATAGCCTATTTCTATATTTCCCACTTCGCCAAATCTCTAGTTAGTATGGTGTGAGGGGCTAACTACGGGCTAAGCCGAGGATGATACTGGGTGGCTAGGGTGGGAATAGATATCAACTTTTATTGCTCATCCGGCGGCCGCGGGGAGTACAGACTCCGTGTCCAGCGTAGCAGGCTTATTTTCCAGTCCCCCTTCTCCCGGACATACTCCATCTCGTAATATCCCCCCATCCAGTCCGGCGCGTCCACGTTAGCGACCGGGGAGGGGTCAATCTGGATTTTATGGGGGAGGGAAAAGTGGGTGTAGAGCAGCCAGCTTCCCGTGGCTTTGTCTCCCTCCACGGTAATAATGGGATGTACCACGTAGTTGCCTTCCTGTCCTACATGCGTTATGGCGATTTTATTTTTAAAGAGGTCTTCAATAGCCTGTTTACCCTTCACCACACCCACGCTCAAGTCCACCACAGCGTCCTCCGTAAAGCAGTCCAGGAGGTCGTCCCAGTCTATCGTGGTAAGGTCGTTGACGTAGCGTATCTGGAGCTGCCTGATAGACTCGATGTCCTCCAGGTTCTTAAGCCTCTTTTCCATTTCCTCAAGTTTCATGAACATTAACCTCTCTTCTTATATTCGGGGCACCAGGTGGCGTTGGGGCGTTCCGGATTACGGCAGGCGCCGCGCCAGTTCCACTTGCAGCTGTCGCAGAGTACCACGTTCAGCCCCAGCCACTTCTTAACTCCGAGTACAAACCTGTCTTTCCGGCCCGGACCAGCCTGCTTTTTCATAATCAAGCTCTTCCAGTATAACTTAGTGTAGCAAACATGGTGCTATCGGGCAATAATTGTGCTACAATACGTTAGAACCTGACTCGAAAGGTATCACGCCATGGCGAAACTACCGGGAAGGAAAAAGGGGAAAGACCGCAAGCAGGAAATTATCGAGGAACAGGCACAGGAAGAACCGCTCAACATCGAGACGATTACCTGGGGCGACCTCACGTGGGTAAATATCATGCCCCCGTCCGAGCGGGAAACCAAATACCTGGAAGAAAATTACGATTTCCATCCCCTTGACCTGGACGACTGCCTCAGCCGCAAGCAGATTCCCAAGGTCGACGAATATCCCGATTACCTGTTCGTCATCTTCCACCTGCCGGTTTTCGACAAGGAGACGAGGGTCACCACCAAGCGACAATGGTCGGCGTTCGTGGGAGAGAAGTTTCTCATCACCCTCCACACCGGCGAGTTGAGGACGCTGACGGCGCTGTTCCGTGACTGCCAGACGAATGAAGATTCCCGCGAGGAGTACTTCAGTAACGGCTCCGGTTACCTGCTCTACCGCATACTTGACCGCTCCATCGACTCCTATTTCCCCGTCCTGGATAAAATCCTCAGCCTGATGGAAGACATGGAAGACAACGTCTTCGACGAGGACGTGGAGACGGCTAAAGAGTTGAGCATATTAAGGCGGGATATCATCGCCCAGAGGCGCGTCATGTTCCCCACCCGCACGCTTTTCATGTCAATGGAAAGAAGACTGAAGAGGTTTACCAAGGTGGACCTGACCGTGTATTTCGGCGACCTCATGGACCACATGACCAAGATATGCGAGACGCTGGACGAACTTAAAGAGGTCATCGAAGTGTTCAAGGATACGGACTACACGCTGGCTACCTATCGTATCAACCGGGTCACGCGGCTGCTGACCATCTTTTCTACAATCGTCCTGCCGTTCTTAATCGTTTCCAGCCTCTACGGAATGAACGTCGTACTGCCGGGAGGTGTGGAAAGGGGAAGCATACAATCGTTCCTGATACTGCTGCTGATAATGCTGATTATCGCCGGAGGTATGCTTTTCTTCTTCCGCCGCCGCCGCTGGATTTAGGAAATGAACATCTCATACCGCCTGGTGATAATCATCGCCGTTTTTATCACCTGCCTTATCACCGCCAATATCATTGCCGTTAAAGTGATCGACCTCGGCCCGTTCACCCTTCCGGCGGCTATCTTCGTTTTTCCGTTGAGCTACATCTTCGGCGATGTCCTTACCGAGGTCTACGGCTACCGCGTGGCGAGGCGGGTTATCTGGCTGGCCTTCGGCTGCAACCTGATTTTCGTCTTCTTCGCCTGGATAGGGCAAATCCTCCCCATCGCTTCTTTCTGGGAGGCGCAGGGCGCCTATGAGCGTATTCTGGGTATTGCGCCCCGACTGCTGGCGGCGTCTTTCTGCGGCTATCTGGTAGGGGAGTTCGTCAATTCCTTTATACTGGCGAGGATGAAAATACTGACCAGGGGACGCTGGCTGTGGAGTCGGACCATCGGCTCGACGATAGTCGGACAGGGACTGGATACCTCCATCTTCATTACGCTGGCATATATCGGTACCGGCGCCTCCGTGCCCACGATGATACTGCACCACTGGGTGTTCAAGGTGGGCATCGAGGCGATATGCACACCGGCAACCTATGCAATCGTCGGGTGGCTGAAAGATAAAGAAAGCATCGACACTTACGATGTCAATACCAGGTACAATCCATTCATCATAACGGAAAAGGGGCAGTAACAATGAAGGTTCAGATTCTCGGCGCGCATAATATCGAGTCGGAAAGCACTGGCTGTATCAGCCTGCTGGTCGACGACGTGATGGCAATAGACGCCGGCGCCCTTACTTCCAGCCTTTCCTTCCCGGCGCAGCAGAAACTCAAAGCCGTCCTACTCACCCACCAGCATTACGACCACACACGCGATATACCCGCCCTGGGCATGAACTTCTTCATGCACGGAAACACTATTGATGTTTACTCCACGGCGCAGGTGCGCGACGTCCTGCTGGAACACCTGCTGAACGACAGCCTCTACCCCAATTTCATGGAAAAGCCCCCGGAGAAACCGTCGATTAAGTTCAACGAACTGAAACCGGGGCGCGCGGAGTCAATCGCCGGATACAAGGTATTGGCGGTACCGGTCAACCACGCCGTGCCCACCGTCGGCTACGAGGTTACCGCACCCGATGGTAAGAAGCTGTTTTACACAGGTGATACCGGACCGGGACTGGAAGAATGCTGGCGGCGGGTATCGCCCGATCTTCTCATTATCGAGGTCACCGCCCTCAACAAACGGGCACAGTTTTCCATGAGGTCGGGACACCTCACCGCCGAGATGCTTCAGAAAGAACTGGAAAGCCTGCGGAAACTTAAGGGCAGACTGCCGCAGCAAATAGTCACGGTGCATATGAACCCGCTGGACGAGCCGGAGATAAAGAAAGAACTGAATACGGTAGCCGCGGCGTTACATACGGAAATCAAACTCGGCCGCGAGGGAATGATAATAGAGTTCTAGAAATGAACGGAAGCAGTACTACCGGCGAAATACGATTTATCGTCGACCATAACGTGGGCAAGCTGGCGAAGTGGCTGCGCATGATGGGCTACGACAGCCTGTTCTTCGACGGCGAAGACGATACCCAGATGGTCAGGCAGGCGCTTGCCGAAGGGAGGATGATCCTTACGCGCGACGCCGGGATTATGAAGAGGCGCGTGGTCCACAACGGGCGACTCAAGGCGCTGCTCATCGAGAGCGAGGAACCGGAACGCCAGATGCGGCAGGTCATGGACCGGCTGCACCTGAATATTAACCTGCGTCCCTTCACACTCTGCCTGGAGTGCAATCACCCGCTGGTGGAAAGAAGCCGCGAAGAGGTAAAAGACCGCGTGCCGCCCCACGTGTTTAAAACACAGGCGCAATACATGGAATGCCCCGCCTGCCGGCGCATCTACTGGCGGGGTACGCACTGGGAAGCCATGACGCGGAAACTGGAAAAACTGGCGAACGATAACTAGGGACATCAAGGAGGAAAACAGATGGGCGTTTACGATATCGTTGTAAAAAGACGGTCGGTAAGACGATTCAAAAGTAAACCCGTGCCCTACGAGGTGCTGGAGAAATGCCTCGACGCGGGCAGGCTGGCGCCGTGCGGACGCAACCACCAGGTCTGCGAGTACATAGTAATCAACGACGCCGAGGTGCTGCCAGGGATATTCGAGAACATCGGGGGCTCGGTGAAGATGCCGCCGGAAAAGGGAGGCCCACGACCCGAGCAAACACCCAAGGCATACATCATCATACTGATAAACAAGGAATGGGAGGAGGAGAACCGCCGGAGAATCACCCTGTACGACGTGGGCATGGCGGCGGAGAATATAATACTTGTCGCCTACGAACAGGGACTCGGCGCCTGCCCGATATTGATGTTTAACGAGAGCAATATCAAGCCCATATTAAACATACCGGATACGCACGACATCGCCCTGGTGATTGCCATGGGCTACCCGGACGAAGCCCCGGTGGCGGAGGTGGCTACCGACTCCGTGGACGGCTGGCTGGACGATAAGCTGGTGCGCCATATCCCCAAGCGCAGGCTGGAGGACATCGTGCACCGCAACGGTTTTTAGTATCTGACGTATTGACCGAAGCTGAATATATTGCTACACTCAATGCAACGGGAGTAAACATAATCAGTATGAAAATCGTCACCGCCGAACAGATAAGGCAGATAGACCGGGAGTGCATCGAAGGAGGCATGCCCCAGAGCACGCTCATGGAAAACGCGGGCAAAGCCGTCGCCGAGGAGACGCGCTCCGCCCTGGGCCCCATGAACCGGCAGAATATCCTGTGCCTGGTAGGTGCGGGGAACAACGGCGGGGACGGTCTGGTAGCGGCGCGCTACCTCCACGAGTGGGGAGCGAAAGTCAGCGTTTACCTGTGCAGTCAGCGAAAAGCCGACGATGAAAACCTCAAGCTGGCTCGGGAACACAACATTACCTGCATCGAAGCCGACGACGATAAAAACCTGAAAAAATACAACGACCTGCTGGCGAAGGCTACATGCGTCATCGATGCCCTGCTCGGCACGGGCAGAATGCGCCCGCTGGAAGGCATCTTCAAGCAGGTGCTGGAAAAGGCCAACGCTATAAAAGCCAAACGCAAACTCACCATGGTGGCGGTTGACTTGCCCTCGGGGATGGACGCCAATACGGGCGCCATCGACCCTGCCTGCCCACAGGCCGACGTCACCGTCACGCTGGCTCTCCCCAAGCTGGGACACTACTCTTTCCCCGGCGCGGAGAGGGTCGGCAGACTCAAGATAGCCGATATCGGCATTCCGCGGTCGCTGGCGTCATCCGTCATGACCGAGCTTTTAACCGCCGACTGGGCACGGGAAAAGCTGCCGGCGCGCCCGCTTAACGCCAACAAGGGCACGTTCGGGAAGGCGCTCGTCATAGCCGGGTCAGTCAACTACATCGGCTCGGCTTACCTGGCATGCAGCGGCGCCATGCGGGTGGGGGCGGGACTGGTAACGCTGGCAATAGCCGCCAGCCTGCAACCCATCGTAGCGTCCAAGCTGACCGAGGCAACCTACCTGCCGCTGCCGG
Organism: Dehalococcoidales bacterium; assembly: GCA_016926115.1. The sequence continues at coordinate 7,185 of JAFGPF010000036.1, forward strand.
AGTCGCCTACGGGGCATATCTCCGCGGAAGCGGTCGAGATAATAATGCAGAATCACAGCCAATATAAGGCGCTCCTCATCGGTTGCGGACTGGGTCAGAGTCCCTCTACCACAGAATGTATTGCGTCCCTGCTATCGGAAAAGAGGCTGCCGGCGCTGGTACTGGACGCCGACGCCCTGAACACACTATCACAAACGCCGGAATGGTGGAAATTATTCCCCGGCGACGCCATCCTTACGCCCCACCCGGGCGAGATGTCCCGGCTGTGCGGTCTTTCCATCGACGAGATACAGTCGGACCGTATCGGCATAGCCAGGAAGTACGCCGCGGCATGGAACAAGACCATCGTCCTGAAAGGCGGGTACACGATTGTCGCCGGCCCGGACGGCTACTGCCGGGTAAGTCCCTACGCCCATCCCGGGGTAGCAACGGCGGGGTCGGGCGACGTCCTTGCCGGAGTAATCACTGGGATGGCTGCCCAGGGGCTTCCGCTTGCCGACGCCGCCGGACTGGGCGTGCGCGTGGGCGGCGAAGCCAGCGAGATAGTCAGCAATCTGCTCGGTGACGCGGGCATAATAGCGTCCGACCTGCTGACCGCACTTCCGGTTGCCATCAAGCAACTGAAAAACGCAACCACTGGTGTTGAAAGTTGAGGGAAATACCATGTTGTTAGCCATAGACATAGGTAATACTAACGTCACCGTGGGCATGTTCCAGGACGACGAACTCAAGGCTACCTGGCGTATCGCCACCGGCGTACACCGCATGCCGGACGAGTACGCTGTAATACTGCTCAATCTGCTGCGTCACCGCGGCGTGGATGTCAAAGATGTTACCAAGGGAGCGGTAAGCTGCGTCGTGCCGCCCCTGCTGACCACTTTCAACGAGCTTTTCGAGAAATATTTCGACATTCAACCCCTGGTAGTAGGCCCCGGCATCAAGACCGGCATACGCATACGGTTCGACAACCCCCGCGAGCTGGGCGGCGACCGTATTTCCAACGCGGCGGGGGCAATCAGTCTTTACGGCAGCCCGGTAATCGTGGTTGCGATGGGCACGGCTACCGCGTTCGATACCGTGTCCAAGGAGGGGGACTACCTGGGCGGAGCGGTCGCGCCGGGACTGGCAATCGCCGCGGAAGCCCTTTACACCCGCACGGCGGCCCTTCCCAGGGTGGAACTGGTACGCCCCAAACAGGCAATCGGCGCCAACACCGTCAACGCCATGCAGTCCGGCATCATCTTCGGCTACGCGGGACTCATCGATGGAATTGTCACCAGAATTCAGGATGAATTGGGGGAAAAGGCAACGGTCGTAGCCACCGGAGGCTACGCCGGCATTATAGCTAAAGAAACGAAAACAATAAACAAGGTCAATCCGGACCTGACGCTTATCGGCATAAAGACCATCCACCAGCTTAACAGGACTTAGTCCGCCAAGGAGACAACCATGTTGAAAGGTAAAACGATAGTTCTGGGTATTACCGGGGGAATCGCCACTTACAAGGCGGCGGATATAGCCAGCAAACTGACGCAGGCAGGCGCTAAGGTCGAGACGGTCATGACCAACGCCGCGACTAAATTCATTACCCCGCTGACACTGCGTAATATCACCGGCCACCCGGTGGTCACGGACATGTGGGAAATGGCATCGGAGTACCAGGAAGAGCACATCGCCCTTGCCGAAGCCGCTGACATCGTACTCATCGCCCCGGCGACCGCCAACACCATCGCCAAACTGGCGGCGGGAATAGCCGATAACATGCTCGGCTGCATCGTGCTGGCTACCGAGTCGCCGGTTGTCCTCGCCCCTGCCATGAACGACGTCATGTACAAGAAATCAGTCACGCAGGAAAACCTGGCGAAGCTGAAAGCCAGGGGATTTATCGTTATCGAGCCCGAATACGGGCGGCTGGCCTCAGGAAAGATGGGACAGGGCAGGCTGCCCGATACCCCTGCGATAATAAAAGTTATCGAGGAGGTGTTAAATGGCTGAAAGAGACCTGGAAGGTAAGACCATCGTGGTGTCCGCCGGTGGCACGCGGGAGGCAATCGACCCCGTGCGGCATATCGGCAACCGCTCCTCGGGCAAGATGGGCTTTGCCGTCGCCGAAGCCGCCCGTGACCGCGGCGCTAAGGTCCTTCTGATTTCGGCGCCGACGATACTCCCCGACCCTGCCGGCATCGACGTTACCCACGTCGAGAGCGTCTTTCAGATGAAAGACGAGGTTATCAAGGCGTGCGTTAGAGCCGATGCTCTAATCATGTCCGCCGCTCCTGCCGACTTCGTTCCGAAAAATCCCTCTAAACATAAAATAAAAAAGAGTACCGAGAGTCTTACGCTGGAACTGGTGAAAGCGCCGGATATCCTGACCGAAGTCCCGGGAGATATTATAAAAGTGGGCTTTTCCGCCGAGACGGAAGACCTTATAGAGAACACCATCGCCAAACTGCATGATAAAAAGTGCGACCTCTTCGTGGCGAACGACGTCACCGTCGCTGGCAGCGGCTTCTACGCGGACAACAATAAGGTGACCCTCGTCTACAAGGATGGAAATGTTGAAGACCTGCCCCTGATGAGCAAGCGGGACGTGGCGGAAAGGGTACTGGACAGGGTGGTAGAACTGCTGAGGGGCTAAGCCGCAGATGATACGGGGCGGCCCGACTACGCTTAAGCTTCGACGGGCAAGCCAGGGTGGGTAAAGATAACCCACGGGGGCGGTGGGGTGGTCTGGATTCCCGTTTTTACGGGAATGCCGTCTATTTAGGAAGAAAAATGGATACATCACTGCAAACATTCGATATTTCCATATTCAGGTACGTCCCGGAACTCATCGGGTGGATAATCGGCATAGTCCTGGCGGTAATCATGGTGCAAAGGGGAGGCACCAGACTGGAGAAACTGCTTCTGGCGGGCTGCAGCCTGATGTTCATCGCCCCGTTATCCGGGCTGCTTGTCAATGGCTGGTTAACCCGGGCGCGAATAGAACAGGGTATAAGCTACATAGAGATGATGCAGAGCCCGTTATGGATTGTCTTCAGCATCATCATCGCCCTGCTGAGCCTGGCGGGACTCGTCTGCCTGGTCTGGGCTTTCCTCGCCAAATTCAGGGGGAAGAAGCCGGAGGCGGCGTGATGGGATTTCTGGAGTATCTCACCGTCCTGCTCTCTTCCGTCCCGGCGCTGCTGTTCTGGATTGCGGTCATCATCTTCGGCATCGTCATGCTGAATCGCGGGGGAGGCAGGGCGGAACGCTTCCTGATAGCCGGGGGCAGCATCAAGATAGTCGCCAACCTGTTCATCATACCGTCGATTATGCTGGCGCCGTGGCTTTTCGGGCAGGATTACAGCACGGATTATATCAGCACCATAAGCAACGCACTGACCATACTCCGCAATACCGTCAGCATGGCGGGAATCATATGTCTCGTCTATGCCTTCTGGGTCAAGTTCAACATTAAAAAAGCCGGGGCATGATGAGAAAGGCCTTCCCATACCTGTTATCAACACGTACAATCACCTTTTTCATGGGCTACCTATCGGCACTGATATCTGATAAAATAATAAAGTCGCCGGTGGCGTACTGATATATAAAACTGGAAAGAGCTTCTCATGACACAGGTGCCTGAAACGGAAGGAATGCCCAAGGCTTACGAGCCGGGCAAGGTAGAGCAGAAGTGGTATAACTTCTGGATGGACAGGGGATATTTCACGCCGGAAATAGACCCTGAGAAAAAGCCTTTCGTTATTATCATGCCGCCGCCCAACGTCACCGGCGAGCTTCACACCGGGCATGCCCTGACCGCAGCGCTGGAGGATATCATGACGCGCTGGCACCGAATGAAGGGAGAACCGACCCTCTGGCTGCCCGGCGTCGACCATGCCAGCATCGCCGCGCAGGTAGTCGTGGAGAGAGAGCTGGCTAAAGAAGGACTGGACCGCCATCAGCTGGGCAGGGAGAAGTTCCTGGAGAGAATGTGGCAGTGGATTAACAGCACCCGCCAGACGATTTCCCTCCAGCACCGGAGACTGGGCGTTTCCTGCGATTGGACTCGGGAAACGTTTACGCTGGACGAGGGACCGAGTCGGGCGGTGCGTACGGTTTTCACCCGCCTTTATGAAAAAGGATTGATATACCGGGGGGAGAGGATTATCAACCAGTGTCCCCGCTGCGGCACGGCGCTTTCCGACCTCGAGGTAGAACACCAGGACGTCAACGGTCACCTGTGGTACGTACGCTACCCGCTGGTGGGAGAAAAAGATAAATATGTCACCGTGGCTACCACGCGACCGGAGACGATACTCGGGGATACTGCGGTTGCCGTCAATCCCGGGGACAAGCGATTCAAAGGCATGGTAGGCAAGAAGGTGATTCTTCCCGCCGTGAACCGCGAGATACCCATCGTCGCCGATGAAGCGGTCGACCCCAAATTCGGCACGGGCGCCGTAAAGATTACGCCGGGGCACGACCCCGTGGACTTCGAGGTTGCCCAGCGACAGGGGCTGCCGCTGATAAACATCCTCAATCTGGATGCCACCATGAACGAGAACGCGGGTCCCTATAATGGCATGGACAGGTTCGACTGCCGGAAAGCCATCGTGGCAGACCTGGAAAAAGCCGGGCAACTCGTGAAAATAGAAAATTACAGCCATGCCATAGGCCACTGCCAGCGCTGCCATACCATCGTCGAGCCCCTTGCCAGCCGGCAGTGGTTTGTCAAGATGGAGCCGCTGGCAAAACCCGCCATCGCCGCCGTGCGTGACGGACGTATCAAAATAATCCCGGAGCGCTTCACCAAGGTGTACCTCAACTGGATGGAAAACATCCGCGACTGGTGCATAAGTCGCCAGCTCTGGTGGGGACACCGCATTCCGGTGTGGTACTGCCGCGACTGCGATGAAATAATCGTTGCCGTAGAGACGCCGACCGCCTGTCCGAAGTGCGGTTCTGCAAACATAGAGCAGGACCCGGACGTACTCGACACATGGTTCAGTTCCGGACTCTGGCCCCACTCCGCGCTGGGCTGGCCGGACGATACGGAAGACCTGCGCTACTTTTATCCCACCTCGGTGATGGAGACGGCTTACGACATTATTTTCTTCTGGGTAGCCCGCATGATTGTCATGGGGCTGGAGGACATGGGCGATATACCGTTCCATACCGTTTACCTCCATGGTCTGGTAAGGGACGAGGAAGGCTTCAAGATAAGCAAGACCCGTGGTAACACCGTCGACCCGCTGGACGTGATAGAAGCGTACGGCACGGACGCCCTGCGCTTTGCCCTGACCACCGGCGTGTCGCCGGGCAACGATTCGCGGCTGTCCACGGACAAGATGGAGTCCGGCCGCAATTTCGCCAACAAGCTGTGGAACGCCACGCGGTTTGTCGTCAGGAGCCTCAACTCTGACCTGAAAATCAGCCCTGAAGTAGAAAAAAACAAGCTGCTGCCGGAAGACCGCTGGATTCTCTCACGCCTCAACCGGACCATCGCCGATGTCGCCAAGCTCATGGAAGACTACCAGTTCGGCGAGGCACAAAGGCAGATACACGACTTTATATGGGGAGAATACTGCGACTGGTATATCGAGCTTGCCAAGATAAGACTGCAGGACAACGATACCTCGCCCCTGTCGATACTGGTACACGTACTCGAAGTTTCGTTGCGCCTGCTCCACCCGTTCATGCCGTTCCTTACCGAAGAACTTTGGCAGAACCTGAAAATACATATTACGGGCATCGATGTCGAGTCTATCATGGTAGCGGCGTATCCCGTGACGGATGAAGACGCGCTTGATAAAGAAGCCGAGGAAGAACTTGAAGCAGTCACCGATATCATCCGCACCATCCGCAACGTACGCGCCCAGTACAAGGTGGAAAGCGGCCGGTGGGTAGAAGCGGTAATATACGCGGATTCGTCACGGCACTACGATGTCACCGGTTACGCCGGGCAAATAAAGTCGCTGGCGAGGGCGAATCCGGTAACCTTCATGGAAGGCGAACCTGGAGACAAGGCCGGAGATAATACACTGGTATTGCCCCTGGCACGGGCGACGGTCGTTATACCCATGGCAAGTATGTTCGATATTGAGGCGGAAAGGAAGAGGGTCGAGAAAGAACTTCAGCAGGCGCAAAACGAGGCTGACCGGCTCGAAGGCAGATTGAAAGACAAGTCATTCCTGACCAAGGCTCCGGAGGCGGTTATTGAAAAGGAAAGACAAAAACTATATACTCTGAAAGACAAACTGGAGAAACTGAAACAGCAGAGTTCCAGATTGCAGGAGGTGAGGTAATGTTCGAGAGAGTGCTGGTGCCTCTGGACGGATCAAAAGTAGGCGAAGCCGCCTTGCCGGTTATCGACCAGCTCGTTGAAAAATGCGGCCCCGACGTGAAAGTGGAAATTACCCTCCTGGGGGTAATCACGCTGTTACGTCACTGGGTGGTCGTCGGTGAGGCCAGCGCCCCGGTCTCATATACGGGGGACGAGTTGAAGCTCATCAAACAGAGGGTGATGGATTATCTTCAAAAGACTGCCGATACCATGAAAAGGCCGAGGGTTACTCTCAAAACGATGGTAACCAGTGGCAACGCCTCGGAAGAGATACTTAAAGCCGCCGATGAAACCAACGCGGACCTGATAGCCATGTCCACCCACGGGAGGTCGGGGCTGCGCCGCCTAGCGTTCGGGAGCATCACCGATAAGGTGTTGCACGGCTCCAAGGTGCCCGTCTTGATGGTGAGAGCGCCGGAAGGCACAGTCAACGAATAGATAACGCCTAGTCCGCCGTCGCCGGGTCGTCGTAGGAAAGGTCGGCAGCCATCACCTTGTAAATGCCCTTCTTCTGCCACTGTTTCTTGAGATATTCCAGCGCCTTCCGGGTATCGCTGGCGATTTTCGCCTTCTCGCAGTGCTTGAGGCGATACTTGAAAAGCCAGTAGGTAAACTCCTTCAGTTCGGTAAGAGTGATGGATTTCAGGCGAGTATAACGTTTTTCCTGTCGGAACAGGCTTAGTAAATCTTCCCGGGCGGCACTGTAAATTCTCTGATACGCTTCATCGGTGGATGCATCCTGGCTCAGGAAACCGCGCACACGCCTCTCCTTATCTATTTCTTCCTGCACCGCCAGCAGAAGGGCATCCTCGACGGTTACCCCGTAAAAGAAGCTGAGGTACTGTCCCCACTTGCTTTCGCCGATGAGCTGTCTGACCTCCGCGGCGGGCAGTTCCAGCGGTGGTATGCCGCGAAAGAGCAGGGCGTCCCTTTCATCCTCGGGCAGGAGCCCGTCCACCATCTCGCAGAGTCGTTCCGCCAGCAGCAGCCAGTCGAAGGCCTCCCCTTCGATGAGGTAGCGGTAGGTGCGGTCGTCACGCGATTCTTCGGCGCTGGTCCACAGTCCCATGGCGCCCAGCAAGGCGCGGTACCAGTGCTGACCTCCGGCGATTGCCTGCTCGAGAAATTCAATGGCTTCGGCGTCGCCTGCGGAAGCGGATTCGGTGGAAACCAGAGGTTTTTCCGTATCAGTCATAACGCGCCTCAAGCCCCCGCCCGGCTTGCCCTTTCCGGGAACTCTTTTTTAAGCTTTTCGTAATATTCCAGCCTGCCGGTGGTGACAAGCTCGGTGATTTTCCTGGTGATAGCCTCGCCCGCCCCGGGGATTTCACCGATGCGTTCTTCCGAGACAAGCTGCCCGACGGGCACGTTGAGTTCCACGATGGCGCGGGCGACCTTTTCATACGCCCTTATCTTAAAGATGTTGTCCTTCTTGAGCCGCAGCATCTCCGCAATGTCTGTAAAAACGGCGGCGATTTCAGCGTTTATCATGGGAACTCTCCCCTCCCCCTAATAAAACCTGAACCAGCTTGCCAGCTTGACTCTGGCCAGGATCAGCCACAGCGGGCTTCTCTCCGTGTACTCCGTTATTATCGCGTATTCCAGGCAGGCCTTGGCTTCCCGGTCGATATTGCGCTTTTCTTTAGCTACCTTGATTTTTTCGAGTGCCTTTTTACGGGCTTTAAGTACGCGAGTATGCTTGTTATCGTCATTGTCGGGGGGACTATCGGGGTCAATGTTCAACCGCTCGAGCTCCCCGGATATTTCCTGCATCAGTTTCTCCAGTTCTTCGCCCGTCATGACGGCTTACCTTCCGCAGCAGTGCTTGTATTTCTTACCGCTGCCGCAGGGACAGGGGTCATTGCGACCGATCTTCTTACTGCCGGATACAACCTTTTTCTTTTTACCGTCGCCCTGCGAGCCGACCGCCGCCTTGTCCATCGGCGATTCCAGCGGTCTGGCGTTACGCTGTTCAATCCTGACGTGGAAGATGGCGTGGGCGACGTCGTGCTGGATATATTCTTTCAATTCATCAAACATCCGGTGCCCTTGAATCTTATATGCATCGGTTGATTTCATCTGACGCATGGTCTGCCAACTTGCCTGAAGCCGTTCGCGTTCCATAGCCGTCAGGTGCTCCACCCAGAGACGGTCGATTATCTGGAGCATCACCAGCCTCTCCAGCACCCTCATCTTATCGGCGCCGATATCCTTCTCCCGCTGTTCGTAAAGGAGCGAGGGGAGTTCAAGGAGTTTTTCCTCGATTTCCCGGGACGACATCTGCGCCAGCGTTTCTTCATTAAGGTCGGACGGCAGCGGCACGACCCGGCTGACATCGGTCACCAGTCCGTGGACATCCCAGTCCTCGTTGAACTGGCCCGACAGTCGCGCGGCGATGATTCCCTTCATCTCATCGGTGACCATTTTCAGTATGTTGGTCTTGAGGTCAGCGCCGCCGAGGATTTTATTCCGCTCCTCGTAGATAAGCTCGCGGTGTTTGTTGACGACGTCGTCGTATTCGACCAGATGCTTGCGCATGTCGAAGTGATAGCCCTCGACGCGTTTCTGAACGTCGGTAATGGCGTTGGTCACCAGCTTGTTTTCGATGGGCGTATTTTCGTCCATGCCCACCCAGCCCATGATACTCTTCATGCGTTCCCCGCCGAAACGCTGCATTATGTCATCTTCCAGCGAGACGAAGAAACGCGAGTTGCCGGGGTCGCCCTGGCGTCCCGCCCTGCCGCGGAGCTGGTTATCGATACGCCGCGCCTCGTGGCGCTCCGTGCCGATGATATGCAGTCCGCCCAACTCGATGATTTTATCGTGCTCCGCCTGCCATTCCTTTTTCCCATCGCTATCGGGGCTGCCGCCCAGGATGATATCCACGCCGCGTCCCGCCATGTTTGTTGCCACGGTGACCGCCTCCGCCTCCCCGGCATGGGCGATAATCTCCGCTTCCCTGGTGTGTTCCTTGGCGTTGAGCACCTTGCACGTAATCCCCTGCCGTTTGAGCATGTCGCTCAAATATTCCGATTTCTCGATTGACACGGTGCCTACCAGCACCGGTATTCCCTGCTCGTGTAGTTCCTTGATTCGCCGTACCACAGCGCGAAACTTGCCTTCCTCCGTGCTGTAAATAAGGTCGGGCAGGTCCTCCCGAATCATCGGCCTGTTGGTGGGAATCTCGGTGACTTCCAGTTTATATATCTTGTAAAATTCCTCCGCTTCGGTGAGGGCGGTGCCGGTCATGCCCGCCAGCTTCTCGTACATGCGGAAATAATTCTGAATGGTGATGGTGGCATAGGTCATCGATTCCCGCTGGACCTTGACGTGCTCCTTGGCTTCGATGGCCTGGTGCAGTCCCTCGGAGTAGCGTCGACCGTACATCAGGCGACCTGTAAATTCATCGACGATGATGACCTCGCCGTCCTTGACCACGTAGTTGCGGTCTCGCTTGTAGACCATCTGCGCCTTTAGGGCGTTGTCCAGATAACGCGTCAGTGCCTGGTTCTCCGGGTCGTATAAGTTAGGCGACTTCAGCAGTCCCTCGCGCTTGAGCATCCTCTCCATGTTGCTGATGCCCTCGTCGGTGAGGTTTACCGTGCGCGACTTCAGTTCGACCGTATAGTCTGCTTCTTCCCGCAGGCGGGGCACCAGACGGGCGAATACCCCGTATACCTCCCCGGACTCCTCCGCCTGACCGCTGATAATGAGCGGTGTGCGGGCTTCATCGATGAGGAGATTGTCCACCTCGTCGACTATCGAGTAGTGCAGGGGACGCTGGACACACCGGGAAAGGTCCGTCACCATGTTGTCCCGCAGGTAATCGAAGCCGAACTCGCTACTGGTGCCGTAGGTGACATCCGCCTGATAAGCCTCTTTACGGGAGATAGGCTTGAAATGGGGCCATCTTGAGTCTTCCGGTTTTTCAGAAGTGAAATCGGGGTCGTAAATGCGGGCGGGGGTATGCTCGTCCGGGTTCTGCATCGGGTAAATACTTGCCACGCTTACCCCCAGGGCGTGATATACGGGCGCCATCCAGTAGGGGTCACGCCGCGCCAGGTAATCGTTCACCGTGGACAGGTGGACTCCCTTGCCGGTCAGCGAGTTGAGGTAAAGCGGCAGGGTAGCCACCAGAGTCTTGCCTTCGCCGGTCCTCATTTCGGCGATTTTCCCCAGGTGCAGCGTCACGCCGCCCAGAAGCTGGACGTCGTAGTGGCGCTGTCCGATGGTACGCACGGCGGCTTCTCGCACGGCGGCGAAAGCCTCGGGCAGCAGGTCGTCGAGCTTGGCGCCATCCTTGAGCCTCGCCCTGAACTCGTCTGTCTTGGCGCGGAGCTCGGCGTCGGTGAGTTTCTTGAACTCCGGCTCCAGCTCATTGACACGGTCGACCCTGGGCTGTAGCCGTTTCAGCTCTTTTTCATTGGAATCGAATAAACCGCTGAATAACTTAACCATCTTTATCGTTTATAATCAGTTCCCTGGCTTTATCCGCCAGAGAAGCAAGAACCATAATTTTCACTTCAGCCATGCCGTCCACGGTGAACATGTGCACCGAGGGCGCAGCATTTGACTTCAGGAAGCACGGTATATCATAGCTTTCCAGTAAACTCCTGATAACCTGCGCCTCCATATCATTCTGGGCTTTATAGACCTCTACCAGTTTATCTTCTTTACTCAAACATGGCTCCCACAGACTGCCCGGTATGAATGCGCTTGATAGCCTCGCCAAGCAGCGGTGCTATCGGCAATACGGTTATCTTGTCTATTCTCTTGTTATCCGGCACGGGTACGGTATCGGTTACGACCACTTCTTTCACCGGACAGGCGGCTATTCTTTCTATGGCCGGTCCGGAGAATATGGGGTGCGTGCAGCAGGAATGCACTTCCAGCGCGCCGCGCTCGAGGAGAGTGGAAACGACACCTACCAGCGAGCCGGCGGTATCGATTTCGTCGTCCACGGTGACGGCTACTTTGCCCTTGACGTCGCCGATTACGTTCAGCGTTTCGGTCTTATCGTCATTACCTAGCCGTCTTTTTTCCATGATGGCCAGGGGAGCATTAAGCATAGCTCCCAGGTCGCGGGCACGTTTGGTGGCACCGATATCGCTGGCGACTACCACCATATCGTTATAAGCTTTATTTATAAAGTAATTGCCCAAAATTTTCAGGGCCGTAAGTTCATCTACGGGGATATTGAAGAAACCCTGAATCTGCGCCGCGTGCAGGTCCACGGTTAATACCCGGCCGGCGCCGGCGACGGTCACCAGGTCCGCCACCAGCTTGGCGGTGATGGGTACGCGGGGCTGGTCTTTTTTATCCGTGCGCCCGTACCCGTAATAGGGTATCACCGCCGTAATCCTGCCCGCCGAAGCCCTCTTCAGGGCATCGAGCATAATCAGGAGTTCCACCAGGTTATCGTTGACCGGAGACGAGATTGGCTGGATGACAAAAGCATCACGCTGGCGGACGTTCTCCAGTATCTGAACGAAAGTATTTTCGTTGCTGAACTGCCTTATGTCACATTTACCCACGTGGATTCCCAGATACTCCGCGATTGCCTGAGCCAGGGCCGGATGCGCCCTGCCGCATAATATCTTCAGTTCGTCCATGAGTAAAAATCTCCTCTCGCCGTATTACCTGCCTGCACCAATATTATAGCACTAATAAGCAGTATCCTCACCCCTTTGAAATACGGATTTTGCCCCTTTATACCCGTTTATATATGGAGAAGGACGGCGGGACAAGCAGAGAATGAAACGGGGCGGCAGGGTGGGAATAGATATAAACCGAGGGGGGAACAAGAGGGACGTCAGAGCAGCATGTCCTTGAGGGTCTTGAGGTTGACCACGTCTTCTTTGTTGTATTCCAGAAGCGTATTCAGGGCATTAAGGTCAAATGATTCCACATACTTCCACCACAGTTTAACGGCTTCCCATCCGTTCACTTCCGTGAGTTTCCGGTTTATTCCCAGTTGCCGCTCGACGGCCTTAAGTCCGCCTTTCAGATTGCATCTCCAGCAATCATACATCAGGTCTCGATGAGGATAGAGTTCCGCCAGGTTCACGCCGTGTTTAAGGTGAATAAACGGGAGGTCGAACCTGCTGCCGTTATAGGTATAAATGATGTCTACGTCTTTCAGGGCATCCAGGATACTGTATGAGGCTATGTCACGACCGACTAACTGTACAAGGTCGGTCTTTTTACCACGACAAAAATGAATACCAACAACGGTAATTTCACAGTCGGTCGGAGAAAGACCGGTGGTTTCTATATCCAGATACGCTTCTGTGCTCGGCATTTGCCTCTATTTACGGCGGGAGTTCAGAACTGTGATTATTCGATAACCCCGGGCACGGGAAAGCGGCGGCACATCTCCGCTACTTCCTGCCTGACTTCTTCCCGGACTTTATCACTGTCCGGGTTGTTAATCACTTTAACGATAAACGCGGCTATTTGCTTCATCTCTTCCTTGCCCAATCCACGGGTGGTCACGGCGGGCGTGCCGAGCCGTATACCGCTGGTTACGCGCGGCGGACGCGAGTCGAACGGTATGGCGTTTTTATTAATGACGATGCCCGCCATCCCCAGTATGCTCTCCGCCTGCCGTCCGGTTACCGCCGTTTTGGAAAGGTCCACCAGCATCAGGTGATTATCCGTGCCACCCGATACCAGGCGGAGTCCCAGCCTCTGCAACTCGGTAGCCAGCGTCAGGGCATTCTCCAGAATCGCCCGCTGGTAATCGACGAATTCCGGCTGCATGGCTTCGTAGAGAGCCACCGCCTTGGCGGCGACGGCATGCATCAGGGGCTTGCCCTGCGCCTCCGGGAAAACGGCATTATCGACGGCTCTGGCGAGTTCTTTCCTGCATAATATAATGCCGCCGCTGGTGCCCCGCAGGGTCTTGTGCGTGGTAGAAGTGACGATATCGGCGTACGGGACGGGGGTGGGGTGCAGTCCGGCGGCAACCATGCCGGCGATATGCGCCATGTCCACCATGAGCTTCGCCCCTACCGAATCGGCGATAAAGCGGAACCGCTCGAAGTCGATAATCCGGGGATAAGCCGTGGCCCCGGTGACAATCAGCTTCGGCTTGTGTTCCTTCGCCAGCCGTTCCACCGCCGGGTAATCGATACGCTCCGTTTCCTTGTTTACCTCGTAGTGCCTGAAGTTATACGACTTGCCGGAAAAGGTAACCGGAGAGCCGTGGGTCAAATGTCCGCCGTGCGCCAGGTCCATCGCCATTACGTTGTCGCCGTATTTAAGCAGGGCGAAGTAAGCAGCCATGTTCGCCGCCGAGCCGCTGTGGGGCTGAACGTTGGCGTGCTCGGCGTGGAAGAGGTCTTTAGCCCGTTGAATCGCCAGCTCCTCGATGGTATCCATGTTCTCGCAGCCGCCATAGTAACGATTACCCGGATAGCCCTCGGCGTACTTATAGGTCAGGAACGAGCCCTGGGCTTCCAGCACCGCCGGGCTGGTATAGTTCTCCGAGGCGATAAGGTTCAGCGTTTCCTTCTGCCGCTTTCTGTCAGCCTCAAGGATGCCGGCTATTTCCGGGTCGATATGCTCTAAGAAACTCATCTGTAATCTCTCTCCTGGAGGGGTAAATCATACTTCGTACATAGTCTACACTGGCGCCTAGAGAGTGTCAATTTCAACCCGGGCGAAATTTTACCGAAGGGGTATACACCACTTGACAAAGCAAAAACGCCTCCCTATAATAAAAAGAAACCCCCACTTGTTTGATGGTCTTTTCCTATTTCTATTGAAAATAGTGCAAATATATATTCGTGAGGCACTGTAAACAATTCCCGTTCAGGTTTCCTAATAGACTCCCGGAGATAAGGCTGGAAGTTTTCCAGATTTTATAGAGTTTGGTACTCGTATATGCCGAAGTATATCTTTGTAACCGGAGGCGTGGTAAGTTCCGTAGGGAAAGGAATCGCCGTCGCCTCAATCGGTAACATCCTGAAAAGCCGACAGGTCACCGTCGCCGTCCAGAAACTCGACCCGTATTTAAACGTCGACCCCGGCACGATGTCCCCCTACCAGCATGGCGAGGTGTTCGTCACCAGAGACGGCGCGGAAACGGACCTCGACCTGGGCAACTACGAACGGTTTATCGACGCCGAGACCACGGCGGACTCCAACGTTACTTCGGGTCAGATTTACAGCACCCTTATCGCCAAGGAAAGACACGGCGACTTCCTGGGAGGCACCATACAAATTGTTCCCCACCTCACTAACGAAATTAAAGGCAGGTTTAAAACACTGGCGGAAAAATCGGGGGCGGACGTAATTCTCATCGAAGTCGGCGGCACCGTGGGCGACATCGAAGGCCAGCCGTTCCTGGAAGCCATACGCCAGATGAGGAACGACGTCGGCAGGAACAATGTGCTTTATATACACGTCACCTTTCTCCCCTACCTTAATTCCACCGGAGAACTGAAGACCAAGCCCACCCAGCACAGCGTCAACGAATTAAGGCGCATCGGTATCCAGCCCGATATTATTATCTGCCGCAGCGACCACCCCATCTCCGAGGGGATTACGGATAAGATATCGCTCTTCTGTGATGTGGACAAGCAGGCGGTCATTCCCCTGCCCACCGTGGACACTATCTACGAAATCCCCCTGATGCTCGAGGAGTGCGGACTGGGACAGCTTATCGTCAAGAAGCTGGATATTAAAGCACGCAAGGCGAACCTGCGGGAGTGGCAGGGACTGGTGGAGCACATCAAGACACCACGCGAACCGGTGAATATCGCCCTCGTCGGCAAATACGTTGAGCTTAATGACGCCTATTTTTCCGTACGCGAGGCGCTGTACCATGCGGCGCTGTATCACAACAGAGAACTCGAGCTTTTATGGGTGCACTCCGAGGACCTCGACAATAACGATGCGGACAGCCTGTTACGCACGGCGCAGGGAATAATCGTTCCCGGCGGTTTCGGGGAGAGGGGCATAGAAGGCAAGATAGAGGCGGCAAAATATGCCCGGGAAAATAAGATAGCCTACCTGGGACTGTGCCTGGGACTGCACGTCATGGTAATCGAGTTCGCCCGCCACATCTTCAATAGCGATGAGCCAAATTCCACCGAGTTCAACCCATCCACGCCTTACCCGGTCATCGACCTGCTGCCGGAACAGAAGCATATCAAGGACAAGGGGGCCACGATGCGCCTGGGCAATTATCCGTGCAAGCTCATCGACAGCAGCCGCGCCGCCAGGGCTTACGGTAAAGATTTGGTACAGGAACGCCACCGGCACCGCTTTGAATTCAACAACGAGTACCGCGAGCAACTCCACAAAGCGGGCTTGAATTACAGCGGCGTTTCCCCCGACGACAAGTTGGTGGAAATCTGCGAACTCGCTGACCACCCCTGGATGGTCAGCTGCCAGTTCCACCCCGAATTCCTCTCACGTCCGGGTCGCCCCCACCCACTCTTCCGCGACTTTGTAGGCGTGGCTAAAGATATCCTGCGCGAAGGCGCGCAGCCCCCGCTACCTCTTTCAACCTAAATTAAGAGGAGGACCTTATGCAAATATTTCTGGATACCGCCAATGTCGAAGAAATCAGAAAAGCCGCCCGGCTGGGCATTATCAGCGGGGTTACCACCAATCCCTCGCTCCTGTCCAAGGAAGCGACGTCCGACTACGAGACCGTAACCAAGAAAATATGCTCTATCGTCAGCGGGCCCGTATCCGCAGAAGTGCTCTCGGAAGACGCCGACGGCATGATAAAGGAAGCGCGTGCCAAGGCGGCCTGGGCGCCCAACGTCAATATCAAGATACCCATTACCGCCGACGGGCTTCAGGCGACCTCCGTCTTGAGCAAGGAAGGCCTAAAAATCAATATGACGCTCTGCTTCTCGGCGAACCAGGCTCTCCTCGGGGCAGTAGCCGGGGCGACGTACGTCAGTATCTTCATCGGCAGGCTGGACGACGCCGGTAACGACGGTATGCAAGTGGTCGAAGATACCATCGCCATACTCGATAACTACCCGGAACTGGACGCCCAGGTAATCGCCGCTAGTATCCGGCACCCGATGCACTGTACGCAAGCCGCCCTGATAGGCGCGGATATCGCCACGGTCCCCTATAAAGTGCTCATGCAGATGATGCAGCACCCGATGACCGATGTCGGCATTAAACGTTTCCTCGCCGACTGGGAAAGTGTGGCAAAGAAAAAATAATAAATCAGAAAGGCAACAATACCCATTCCTGTCCGGGGAGACGGGATGAGAGTGAGGTGGAAACATGAATATTACGGAACTGGAAAGTAAAACCAAAGAACAACTGCTGGAAATGGCTAAAGAAAAGGGCATTGATGCTCAAGCCACCCTGAAGAAGCACGATATCATCATGCGCCTGCTGGAATCACATACTGAAGAGCAGGGTAACATTTTCTGTAGCGGTATCCTGGAAATAATGAGCGACGGCTACGGCTTCCTCCGGCAGGAGACCCTGCTGCCAAGCCAGACGGACGTCTATATTTCACCCTCGCAGATACGCCGCTTCGGCTTACGCAACGGCGACCTAGTTACCGGACAGGGCAGACCCCCTAAAAGCAACGAAAAATATTACAGCCTGCTCCAGGTAGTGGCTATTAACAATCTGGACCCTGAAGCCTGTAAGTCCCGGCAGCCTTTCGGTTCGCTGACGCCCACCTTCCCGGACAAGCTTATCAACCTGGAGTACTCACCCACGGACCTCTCCTCACGACTGATTAATCTCATCGCTCCCATTGGCAGGGGTCAGCGCGGTATGATAGTATCGCCGCCCAAGGCGGGTAAAACGCTATTGCTGAAATCTATAGCCAGCGCGATTACCGCCAGCTATGAGGATATTCACCTGATGGTGTGTCTCATCGGCGAGCGCCCGGAAGAGGTTACCGATATGAAGCGCTCGGTCAACGGCGAGGTAATCGCCGCCACCTTCGACGAGATGGTGGAGAACCAGACGCGTGTAGCCGAGCTGGGACTGGAACGCGCCAAGCGCCTTGTGGAAAGCGGCAATGACGTAGTGATTCTCCTCGACGGCGTCACGCGCCTGACACGTGCCTATAATCTCGCCATGCCTTCCAGCGGACGCACGCTGTCCGGCGGCATCGACCCCGCCGCCCTGCACCCGGCAAAACGCTTCTTCGGCGCCGCCCGCAATACCGAGGAGGGTGGCAGCCTGACCATCATTGCCACCTGTCTTATCGACACGGGCAGCCGCATGGACGACCTTATCTACGAGGAATTCAAGGGGACCGGCAACATGGAGCTTCACCTCGACCGCAGACTTTCGGAACGGCGCATCTTCCCCGCCATGGATATCCAGCGCAGCGGCACGCGGCGCGAAGAACTTCTACTCGGTGAGGAAACCTTAAAACAGGTATGGCTCCTGCGGCGCATGGTAACAATGATTGCTTCCGATTCTAATAACTTCGTCGAGGCATCCGAGAAAATTCTGGACCGCATGCGCAAAAGTAAAAATAACGCCGAATTCCTGGTAGGCTTGAACAAGGAAATGTAAAAATGCTGAAGATAAGAAAGACCTACGTGGAAGTCAACCCGGAACTGCTTTACGCGGAGATAAGGGACTTTATCCTCAAGCAGGGAGCCGACCTGAGCGGGTACAAGATGGAGACATATACCCTGCCGGACGAATCGGCGTCTTTCATCTCGCGCGGCACGCTGATTTTCAATGTCAAAGACAAAGCAGGAAAAGAATCCCTGCGCGTGCACGTGGTGGGCGCCGCACGGGGCGAGACGAAGCTCATGATTGACATCGACGAGAAGCTTTTCCCGAAGGACAAACTGACCTCCCTCCAGGAAGACATCGACTTTATCTTCAAGTCCTACGAGCCGGAAGAATAGCCCGTTGTTTTATCGGTCTATTTAAAGACAGCCGCCATAACTTCCCGATTGAGACTAGCTGCTGCTTCTTTAGTTAAGGGGGGACGGAGAGATGATTGTGTCCATTTTAATATGTCTTCCATCTCTCCGATGATAGCCTCAACGCCAGGTTGAGTTGCCGGTGGCTGAGAAGTTCCGGGAACATCAAGACCAGCTTTCTCCAGCACATTTTCCGCTACGTAAATTGGACTACCAGTGCGTACGGCGAGCGCGATAGCGTCGCTAGGACGAGCATCCACATCACTTACCTTTTTACCAACGCTTATCCTGACCACGCCATAAAAGGTTGTGTTCTTGAGTGATTCGATACGCACCTGCTCTACCCGTGCACCGATGGACTGGATAAGACTGACCAAGAAATTGAAGGTCAGCGGGCGGGGCGTGGAGAACTCACTCAAACCAGCGGCGATTGCCTGCCCCGCGATAGGGTCAATCCACATGAGCAAAGCGCGCTTCCCGGACTCATCGCAGAGCACTATTATGTAAGATGTCTGTTTGAGCCCCGATTTGTCCGTCCAGTCTTTTTTTACCACATCGGCGATAGTAACCCTGACCATAATTTTCCTCCTTTTTTCTTCTGGAACTATTTCTGGGTGTTTCTCCTGCAATATAACTTTCAAGCGTAGACGGGCTCGGTGCAGACGCACCTTTATGGTACTTACCGGGATATTCAGTACTTTAACTATCTCCTGCAAATTAAGCTGGGCATAATAAAACAATAGTATAACGTCCCTGTCCGCGGCAGGGAGGGCATTCACGGCATCAAAGACAATAAGGTAACGCTCTTTTTCTTCGGCAAGTTGCTCTAACGTGGCGGGCGTTTCATAGAGCGGTGTCGGGTAATAGTGCAATCCCTCCATAATCGCTTCCAGAGAGAAAAAGTCGATTTTACGGTCGCGGAGATGGCTTCGGCAGACGTTCAGGACGATGCCGCAGAGCCAGCTCTTGAACCGCGCCGGGTCACGCAGGCGGCTGAGGGAGAGATATGCCTGGAGCATTGCCTCCTGTGCTAACTCCTGCACGCTATCCTCATTCGCAACCAATCGCATCGCGAACCGCCGGGCAGTCAGTTGATACCGCTTCGCGAGTACACCGAAGGCGTCCTTGTCGCCCTGACGCGCCAGCTCAACCAGTTCGATATCCGTCTTTTCTGCCACTAAGTCTCCTGCTCACGAGTCTTATACTATATAGTGGTAAATCACAGCGAAAAGGTTACATGCAACAAATCGAGATAGAATTTCTCCCCGGGACTTACGAGGTCAAAGTATAGACTTTACCGCGCCTTTGGATACGATCCCAGGATTCTCACGAAGACGGCGTGCTCTTCCAGCGCTTTCAGGGCTTCAACGATTTCCTTTTGCTCGCGGTGACCGGAAAAGTCCATGTAGAAATTATACTCCCAGGGCTGATGGCGGGTGGGGCGGGACTCCAGCTTGGTCAGGTTTATCTCCCGGGAAGCAAACTCCCGGAGGCTATCATACAGCGCGCCCGGCTTATGCTTGAGGGAAAAGACGATGGACGTCTTGTCATTGCCGGTGGGCGGCGAGTCTTCCTTGGACAGGATGAAGAACCGCGTGAAATTATGCGGGTTGTCCTCTATCTCCCGGGCGATTATCTTCATGCCGTAAATCTCGGCGGCTTGCGCGCTGGCGACGGCAGCAGCATCCTTTAAGCCCTGTTCCTTAATCATCTTGACACTGCCCGCCGTGTCCGAGGCGGGAATAAGTTCGCAGTTCAGGTGGTTCAGGAAACTGCGGCACTGCCCGAGCGCCTGCGGGTGGGAATAGACCTTCTTGATTGAATCCAGCGTGGCCCCTTCTATGGCTATCAAACAGTGACTGATACGCAGTTCCGTCTCACCGCAGACCATCAGGGGAGAGTCCGGGAGGAGGTCGTAAGCGCGGGTGATGCTCCCCTCCAGCGAGTTCTCCACGGGCACCATGGCGAAAGGTGCGTCGCCGTTTTCCACCGACTCGAAGACCTCGTCGAGGCTCTCGTAGGGGACGCCCTTGGTAGACTTCCCGAAGAAGCGGAAGGCGGCTTCCTCCGTGTATGCCCCCGGCTCACCCTGGTAAGCCACGGCGACTCCCTGTATCCTGCGGCAGGCATCGATTATATTACGGTAGATATTCTCCATGTCGCTGGGACTTATACTCTCGTCACGCGCCTTCTTACGCACGTTACGGAGGACCTTGAGCTCTCTTTCCCGGTCCTCGATAAGCCGGCTCTCCTCTTTCTTGCCCTGCCCGATTTCCTCGGCGATTTTTATCCGCTCGCCGATAAGCTCGACCAGCCGGGAGTCTATCTCATCGATTTTCTTTCTTAAGTCGTCGAGGTTCATTTAATCACCCTCGTTATCATGCCCGCCCTCATGGCGAAGTCGCATAGCGTGACCGCCATCATGGCTTCCACTACCGGCACCGCCCTGGGGACAACGCAGACATCGTGCCTGCCCTCGATTTTCAGTCCCGCTTTTTTCATTTTTTTAATATCGACCGTCTCCTGCTCCATGGCGATAGAAGAGACGGGCTTGACGGCTACCCTGACCACCACCGGCATGCCGCTGCTGATACCACCGAGTATCCCACCGGCGTTGTTCGTGGCGGTGCTTATTTTACCGTCCTGTATGACAAACGCGTCGTTATTTTCCGAGCCCTTTATGCGGGTGGCGGCAAATCCGGCGCCGAACTCCACGCCCTTGACCGACGGTATGGCGAGCAGCGCCTTGGCTAAATCACCGTCAAGTCTGTCGAAGACCGGCTCGCCGAGTCCTGCCGGCACGTTCAGGGCGATTCCTTCAATAATGCCGCCGAGGCTGTCGCCCGCCTGCTTTGCCTTGGCGATAATCTCATTCATCCTCTTCGAGGCTGAGGGGTCGGCGCAGTATAGCGGGTCGGCGTCCGTCTTTTTCCTGACGTCAGTGTACGCCATGGGCGCGGCGGCGACACCGCCGATTTCCACCGTATGCGCGACTATTTCAATGCCGATTGTACCCAGCAGCTTCCGGGCAACGGCTCCCGCCATGACAAATCCGGCGGTAATTCTGCCGGAAGACCTGCCCCCGCCCCTCCGGTCGCTATAACCGCCGTACTTCACGTAAGCGGAATAGTCGGCGTGGCCCGGTCGGAGC
>JAFGPF010000037.1 GCA_016926115.1 Dehalococcoidales bacterium
CAGGGACAGCCTGGAAGCCGGGGCGAAAGCGGCGGCAGTCCTGGTGCAGCGGCTGGCAGCGGAGGGTTTCCCCTACGTTTTCCTCAACCTCAATGTGCCGGACCTGCCACTGGATAAAGTAACCGACATCAAACTCACCCGCCTGGCTCATTCCAGCCACATCAACACCATCACGGAAGATAATGAAGGGACGGTCAAGCAGTACCGCATGATACGGGAAAGACTCGTGGGGGCGGAGGCCGAAGGCACGGATATCCAGGCCGTTATCCGGGGAGAAATGTCCCTGACACCCCTTTACACCTCCTTCTCCGATAAACCCCCGCAGCGCCTCCTGAAAAAGCTGTGCGCCGGGCTGCTCCAGGATATAAAAAAACGCCAGGATAAGGTCGAGCGCTAGAAAATGCAGCACCACATCGGCACGGATATCATTGAAATAGAACGAATCCGCCGGGTCATCGACCGCTACGGCGAACGTTTTTTACGCCGCGTCTATACCGAAGAAGAGTTGAGTATCTACGGTCGACGGGCGCATTCGCTCGCCGCCAGCTTCGCCAGCAAGGAAGCGGTGATGAAGGTGCTGGGGACGGGCAACCGGGGCGTCGCCTGGCGGGAAATAGAGACTCTTTACCATCCCAGCGGCAAGCCGCATATCCGGCTCAACGGACGGGCTAAAAAAGAGGCGGAGAGGCTGGGAATAAAAGAGATTGACGTAAGTCTTTCACACTCCAGGGAATACGCCACCGCCACGGCTATCGGCACCACCTAGCCTCTTTCAATCTACGAAAGAAAGCACTATCCACAGCACCCAGAGCGCTACCGTAACCCCCAGAGCCACCAAGGAAATCGTAAGCTGCTTTCGCGCCCTGACGTTAGAACTATAAGTGTTGGACTCATCTACCAGCTTGGTTACCAGTCCTTCCAGGTGAGTCATGCGCATGGATAAAGCCCGTAGAGTCGAAGTCTCTATAATTCCGGGAAATGATTCTAAAACAGACTCCAGTCTTTCACGCTGGGCTTTCATGCTGGTAGAGACAGTATCCCATTCGCTTTGTACCTCATCAACCTGGCTTCTCAGCGTTTCCAGTGCTTCAATATAGGTCTCGACTCTGGAAGTCCGCCATTTTTCAACATCTTCACTTATATTATTAATATAGGTGCCGAGTTCTTCCACTTTTTCGGCAAGTGAGGTCTCGCCGACAATTTCGCCGTAGGCCTCTGAAATTTCCTCCACCTCTTGCCGTATCGCCGCACCAGTTTCCGAAGTTACGGCTAAATCAACTTCTTGTTCAGTACTCTTGGGATTACTATTCTCCATAAACCACCCAATCAAGATACATTATTCAGACTCAAAATATAACACTTCTTTACAGCGAGGTCAACCATGTCGCCGATTTCTGTTTTTCCATAAAGCGAGGGAAAGAAGGTATAGACTCATTACCCCTCCCAGACCACCTCCCCGCCGATAACGGTCATTTCCACCCCGATATCCTTGATTTTTTCCGGGGCGACTCCGGAGGGGTCGTCGCTCAAGACCACCATATCCGCCAGCCTGCCCGGGGTAATCGAGCCCTTGATATCTTCCTCGAAAGACGCGTAAGCGGCGTTTACCGTGTACATCGCCAGCGCCTGGTGTGGTGAGACGGCTTCCTCCGGCAGGATTACCTGCCCGGACTCCGCTCTGCGGGTGACCGCCCCGTAAATCCCCGCCAGCGGATTGACCGGCGAGACCGGCGCGTCCGAGGCGGCGGCGACCACCAGCCCGCTTTCCAGCGGCGACCTTATACGGTAAAGCCACGACAATTGTCTGGGGTCGACGGTCGCCAGGTAACGCTCGCCGCTGTAGTAGACAGTCGCGGGGTGGGTAACGATAACCACCCCGAGTTTAGGAAGTCGCTCCAGGAGACGTGGAGGGCACTCGCTGCAGTGCTCGATGCGGTGTCGCCTGCCGGCGACCGTCGACTGCCTGTCGACGTATTCCAAGGCGTTGATAGCCGACTCTATAGCATCCTCGGTGATGGCGTGGAAAGCCAGTTGAAAGCCGGACTGGTGTACATCGAGTACCAGGCGGTTCAGTTCTTCCTGCGTCAGTTCACCCTGACCCGCCGATTCGCCCAGCATTATCTTCACGGCACCGAGGCGCAGCCACTCATCACCCGAGCCAGTCCCCATACCGTCCGCCTGGAACTCGCGGCGGGTCTCCGGTCCCGCCATCATGGAGACCCGGCTGTGCAGTCTACCCCCGTCGATATACCTGCGGACAATATCCCATCGACTGCGGTCGTTGCGGTAGGTGGCTTCCTGGAAAGAGGTGATGCCGTTGGACAGGAAATGCCGGTCGGCAAGGTCGAATGCCTCGTCCAGTTCGGCATCGGAAAGGGGCGGCATGACCTCGCTGCGGATATAGCTCAGCATCTCCACGAGGATGCCGTTGGGCTCGCCGGTTTCAAGGTCGCGCTCGATGCGGGCGCCCTCCGGCTCCGGTGTCTCGCGGTTTATCCCCGCCAGCGCCAGCGCCCGGCTGTTGAGCACGCAGGCATGGAGGGAGCGGTGGGTTAGCACGACCGGATGGTCCGGGGCTGCCTCATCGAGGTCCCACCGGGTGGGACAGCGTTTCCCCGCCAGGTAAAATTCGTTATAGTCGGTGCCGCTCAGCCATGTCCCCGGCGGCGTCTTCTCCGCCCGGCGGCGCACGGCCTCCTTGATATCGGCAATTGAGCGCACCGCCGCCGGACTGAGGTCGATGTCGAGCAGCTTTCTAATCAGCGAAAAGAGGTGGAGGTGGGCGTCGTTGAATCCGGGCACGACCGTCCTGCCCTGGCAGTCGATTACCTTCGTCCCGCCGTTGGCCGCCAATTCCAGGACGTCTTTACCGCCGACCGCCAGTATCCTGTCGCCGGATACAGCTACCGCCTCCGCGGCAGGCAGTGCGGCATCCATGGTGATTACGTTGGCGTTTTTCAGGATGATATCGGCGTCTGGCATAGCGACCCTCGTTGACGGGGTATTTATTAGCCAGTATACTAATAATAATCACTCCCTGCAAAGGAGAAAGCAATGGACAACGAGCAGCAAACCCGCAAGTTGGTGGCGTGGATTAAGGAAAAGGTTACCGCCGCAGGCTGTAAGGGCATGGTGCTGGGTTTGAGCGGGGGGCTGGACTCCTCGGTGCTGGCGGCGCTGTGCAAACGTGCTTTCCCGGAAAGCATTCTTGGCATAATCATGCCCTGCCACAGCATCGATACCGACAAATCCCATGCCGGAATCGTCGCCGACCTTTTCAATATACCGACCATGGAAGTATGCCTGGACGGTGCTTACGATGCCATGCTCCAGGTGCTCCCGGACTACCAGCCGGATAAAGCTATCGGTAACCTTGCCCGCGCCAACCTCAAAGCCAGGTTGAGAATGGTTACCCTGTATTATATCGCCAATCAGCTGAAATACCTGGTAGTCGGCTCCGGTAACCGCAGCGAACTGACCGTGGGCTACTTCACCAAGTATGGCGACAGCGGCGTGGATATCCTGCCGCTGGGCAAACTGGTCAAGGCGGAGGTCAGGGAACTGGCGCGCTACCTGAAAATCCCGCGGGAAATTATCGATAAACCGCCGTCCGCGGGACTCTGGGAAGGCCAGACCGACGAAACCGAGATGGGCTTCAGCTATGAAGCCCTCGACCGCTATATCCTGACGGGAGACGCCCCGGAGGAACTGAAAAGAAAAATCGAGGCTATGCAAGCCTCCGCCGCCCACAAGTGCGCTACTCCCCCGGTTCCCGATTTCTAGCTGCGGCTCTTTTTTATGATTTCCGGGTATTTACGGCTCCCCTCGCGGAGGGTACGCTGCTGCGTCTTATAGTCCACGTGATACAGTCCGAATCGTTTATCGAATCCGTATGCCCATTCGAAATTGTCCATCAGCGACCAGTAAAAATAGCCCCTGATATCCATGTCGTCGGTGATAGCTTTATTGAGAACGGCTAAATGGTCCTCGATATACTTAGCCCGCTTGGTATCGCCATCATCGGCGATGCCGTTCTCCGTGATGTAGATAGGCTTCGAGGTATAGCTGCTTGCCAGCTTGAGGACACGGTAGAGGCCCTCCGGATAAATTTCCCATCCCATGTCCGTCGTCCTCTCGGGAGGGGCTTTCTCCACGATATCCAGCTTCTGCTTGCCGAAGGGACGTATTTTCCACAGGAAGCGCATGTAATAGTTCACGCCGATGAAGTCGAAGGCGTCCCGCACGCCGCTGTCGTAATTTACATGTGCCATGCCGGGCATGGTAAACCGGAAGCGCCCGTCCCGGAGGTATTTCAGGTTGGACTCGGTCATATTCTTATTAAGGAGCCGATTGAACACCACGTCCAGCAGGTTCCAGCGGCTGGGGGGCTCGTAGATTATCATCACCACGACCAGTCCCACCCGTGCCTGCGGCTGGATCTCCTTGATGCGGGTATAGGCGGCGGTGTGGGCGCGCATCAGGTTGCGCAGGACCACGGCGGCTTTTTGCAGGTCCTTCTCCGCCGGCGGGAACATTCCCACGTAGTACCCGCTGAAGGCGTACGCGGACGGCTCGTTGACGGTGCACCACAGCTTGACCCTGGAACCAAGGCGCCGTACCACGTGCTCTGCGAACCGGGCGAATATTTCCGGAGAATCTTCCCGGAGAAAAGCCCCCTGCTCCTCGAACCAGATGGGATTGGTAAAGTGGTGCAGCGTGACCATCGGCTCGATGCCGTTAGCCAGCAGCTCGTCGATGACCTGCTCGTAATGGTCCAGCGCCGCTTCGTCGAATTCGCCCTCCCTCGGCTCGATTTTGCTCCACTCCACCGAAAAGCGATACGCATTCAACGATAGCTCTTTCATATGTTGAATATCTTCCCTGTAACGGTTCCAGTGGTCGCAGGCGTCTCCGGCTTTCTGTCCGTTGGAAATCCGGGGCTTGCCTTCCTCGTCCACGGCGGACTCGAACCGGTACCAGTTATTGTTGGTGCAGTTGCCCTCCACCTGGTAGGCTGATGTGGCGCTGCCCCAGAGAAAGTCTTTATCGAAGCGCCAAGACTCTTTCTTCAACTTCTCGATGTCCAGTCGCAAGCCGGTATAGCGGTCCCTGAGCCGGAACAGCAATCCGAAATATATAATCGCCAGCGCCGGGACAATCAGCAACCAGAGATATATCATTAGACGACCTTCCTTGTCTGTTTTGGCAGAATTATACCATTTTCCCCGTTCGCTGTTCATACAGAACGCTATCCATTAACAATTACTTAATGTGCTACTTGTTTTGGTAAAACTGATGTGCTATTATCTGGTTGAGGCGAAATATGACCACGGAGAGAGAAAAAGCACTGGAACTGGCTATCGGCCAGATAGAAAAGCGGTTCGGCAAAGGCTCCATCATGAAGATGGGCGATTCAGCCGACCGGCCGCCGATAGCAGCCATTCCAACCGGCTCCCTGGCTTTAGACCTGGCCCTGGGTATCGGAGGGATACCCAGGGGACGTATTACAGAAATATTTGGACCCGAATCATCTGGAAAAACTACCTTAGCCCAGCATATAATCGCCGAAGCACAAAAAAGAGGAGGTACGGTTGCCTATATCGATGCAGAGCATGCCCTCGACCCCTCTTACGCTGCAAGTTGCGGCGTGAACGTTGACGAATTGCTTATCTCCCAACCGGATACCGGCGAACAGGCACTGGAAATTTGCGAAGCGCTGGTAAGGAGCAGCGCCGTTGATGCGATAATAATCGATAGCGTCGCCGCTCTGGTTCCCCGGGCTGAAATAGAGGGGGATATGGGAGACCCGCAGATGGGTCTGCAGGCCCGCCTTATGTCGCAGGCACTCAGGAAACTCGCCGCCGCCATCGGACGAGCCGGTACGGCGGTCATATTCATCAACCAGCTGCGGGAAAAGGTGGGTATAGTCTACGGCAACCCGGAAGTAACCACCGGCGGCAGAGCGCTGAAGTTCTACAGCTCGACGAGGATTGAACTGAGGCGCGCCGAGACTATCAAGCAGGGAAACGAAGCATTAGGCAGTCGTGTCAGAGTTAAGGTAGTTAAGAATAAGGTTGCCCCTCCCTTCCGCACGGCCGAATTCGATATCATGTTCGACCACGGAATAAGCAAGGAGGGCAACTTGCTCGATGTTGGTTTGGAGCTGGGGCTTATTAGCAAAGCCGGCGCCTTTTTCTCCTACGGTGACATCCGCCTCGGACAGGGACGGGAAGCCGCCAAGAAATACCTGGCGGAAAACACCGAACTTGCCCAGGAAATTGAAGAGAAGATAAGAGCCTCAGCCAAGACCGCCCATAGTCCATCGCCTGATGAAGAATAACGGGCAGTTAACAGAATAAATCGGACTTAACAGGAACAGGATAAAGGCAAGGCTGAGGCACAGGCTTCAGCCTTTATGTTTTTAAGAGGTCTGTAAACAAATGAGCAAGATAACCAGGCTGGTAGCGGGAAAGAGTCGTGAAAAACGCGTGAACGTTCATCTGGACGGCAAATACGCCTTCAGCCTGCTGGCGGAAGTAGTCCTGAAAGAAGGTCTTAGAATCGGACAGGAACTGTCCGCCGAAGAGCAGGAAAGGCTGACGGGAATCAACGGCTACCAGCGCTGCCTGAACGCAGCCATACGCTACCTGGGCTACCGACCGCGCAGCGAGGCGGAGATACGCCAGCGACTGCTCAAGCACGGGTACGACGGTCCCCATATCGATAAGGCTATCGCCCGGCTGAAAGAGCAGGGACTGGTGGACGATACCGCCTTCGCCCGGTTCTGGAAAGACAACCGTGAGTCGTTCAGCCCGCGCAGCCGGCGGCTGACCAGGCTGGAACTCCAACGCAAGGGACTGGACATCGAGGTTATCGACCAGGTCGTCAGCGAGGTCGACGACAGCGACAGCGCCTACCGGGCGGCGTTGAGTAAAGCCCGCCGCCTGTCCCCGTCAGATTACCAGATGTTCCGCCGTCGCCTGGGGCAATACCTGGGACGGAGAGGCTTCAATTATGAGGTCATCAAAGAAACCGTGGAAAGAGTGTGGAAAGAGCAAACACAGGTAACCACCTGAACTAAAAGCAGTATGTAAAATCTGCGGGTATACCCGGCAGAATTAAAAAATTGAAGTAATTACATAACGAAAGGAGGGAGGTTGAAATGGTATTAGGCACTATTGAGTTAGTAGCCCTCTTCTTCATTTTTATCATTGGGATAGTCCTTGGCGGCATGGCGGCATTTCTTTCCCGCCGTCTCATCTTCAATCGCCAGCTGCGTATCGCCGAGAGAAAAGCAGCCAAGATGGTTGGCGAAGCCAGGAACGAATCCAAAGATATACTGCAAGAAGCCCAGGAAGAAGCCAAGAAAATCAAGGCGTCCGCCGATAGCGACTATCGGGAACGGCGCGCCGAACTGCAGCGCCAGGAAAACCGCCTGAACCAGAAACAGGAGACGCTGGACCGCAAGCTGGAAGGGGTGGAACAGCGCGACCGCAACCTGACCAACAAGGAAAAGGAAATAGAAAATACCCGGAACCAGCTGGGAGAACTCAAGGACAAGCAGCTGAAGCAGCTGGAACTTATCTCCGGGATGTCCAGCACGGAGGCCAAACAGACGCTGCTCGACGCCATGGAGGTCGAGATGCGGCAGGAAGCCTCGCGGCGTCTCCACCAGTGGGAAACCAAGCTGAAGGAAGAGTCCGACCAGATATCGCAGGAGATACTGGCCTCGGCCATACAGCGCAGCGCCTCGGAAATCGTCGCGGAGACCACGGTATCGGTAGTTCCCCTGCCCAACGACGAGATGAAAGGGAGGCTTATCGGCCGGGAGGGACGCAACATCCGGGCACTGGAGCAGGCAACGGGAGTCGACCTTATAATCGACGATACCCCGGAGGCGGTAACGATATCCAGCTTCGACCCCGTCCGGCGCGAGATTGCCCGCGTCGCCCTAAACCGACTTATCCTGGACGGACGTATCCACCCGGCGCGCATTGAAGAGATGGCAACCAAAGCTAAAGAGGAAGTGGACGCCGATATCCAGAACTCCGGCGAGCAGGCAGCCCTCCAGCTCGGCGTGCAGCTGCACCCCGAGTTGATAAAACTGCTGGGCAGGCTCAAGTTCCGTACCAGTTACGGGCAGAACGCCCTGGAGCACAGCATGGAAGTGGCTTACCTGGCAGGCATGATTGCCGCGGAACTCGGGGCGAACGTCACCACCGCCAAGAAAGTCGGACTCCTGCACGATATCGGTAAAGCCGTCGACCGCGAGGTAGAAGGCACGCATGCCGCCATCGGCGCGGACCTCGTCAAGCAGTGGGAAAAGTCTCCGGAGGTACTCCAGGGAGTCGCCGAACACCATCTGGAAACCAGCGATACCAGCATCTGGGGCTATATAGCCTCGGCGGCGGACGCCATCAGCAGCGCCAGACCCGGCGCGCGACGTGAATCGCTGGAGAGCTACCTCAAGCGACTCAAAGCCCTGGAGGACATCGCCGATAGCTTCAAGGGCGTCGAGAAGTCCTTTGCCATCCAGGCAGGGCGCGAAGTGCGCATCCTGGTCAAGCCGGAAACAATCGACGACCTGGGAGCCATGAGACTGGCGAGGGACATCGTCAAGAAGGTCGAAGAGACCCTCGATTACCCCGGTCAAATAAAGGTCACCGTCATCAGGGAGACACGCGCCGTAGACTACGCGAAATAGGTTGGTATGTCATTGCGAGGAGCGCAGCGACGACACAATGACTAGAAAAACTGTCATTCCAGCGCAGGCTGGAATCCAGTGGAGGGGACGAACGATAACTGGATTCTGGCTTTCGCCGGAATGACGGGATAGAAATATGAAAATATTAGCCATAGGAGACATCGTCGGCAGGCCGGGACGGCAGGCCGTACACAAGTTCGTGCGCGAACTGCGCAAGCAGCACAGTATCGAACTGGTAATCGCCAACGGCGAAAACGCCGCCGGCGGTTTCGGTCTGACCGTGGATACCTCGCGCGAACTCCTCGGCGACGGCATAGACGTGCTTACCTCCGGCAATCATATCTGGGCGCAGAAGGAAATCATCCCCCACCTGGACGCCGATATGCCCATCCTGCGTCCCCTGAACTACCCCACCGGAGTGCCGGGTCGTGGCTACATGTTTGCCGGCAAGGTACTGGTGGTGAACCTCATCGGGCGTACTTTCATGACAAACTACGACTGCCCCTTCCGCGCCATGGACGCGCTGCTGGAAGAGCTAAAACCCCGGCCGAAGGTTATCATCGTGGACTTTCACGCGGAAGCAACCTCGGAAAAGGTAGCCCTGGGGCATTACCTGGACGGGCGGGTCAGCGCCGTGCTCGGCACACACACGCACGTCGGCACCATCGATACGAAGATACTGCCGGGGGGTACCGCCTACGTTTCCGATATCGGAATGACGGGACCGGAAGACTCAGTCATCGGCGACGACGCCGAGGCGGTTATCCGGCGCTTCCTGACGATGATGCCTCACCACCTCTCGGTGGGCAAAGGTAATCCCACCCTCAATGCTATTTTGGTGGAAGTCGACGAGACCACCGGCAAAGCCACCGGCATCGAGCGCATTCAGAAGGAGATTAAATCCTCGTGAGTGAGGTTGACCTGCACCTTCACTCCACCGCCTCCGATGGCAGGTTAAATCCCGAAGAAATCGTCAGCCGGGCGGCGGAACTCGGGCTGAAAGTAATAGCCTTGACCGACCACGATACCGTGGACGGCGTACCCGCCGCTCTGCAAGCCGCGAAAGCATTTCACGGACTGCGCGTCATCCCCGGCGTGGAAATCAGCACCGATTTAGCCGACGGCGAAGCCCATGTCCTCGGCTATTTCATCGATTATGCCAGCCGTGAGTTAGGCAAAGAACTGGAAAGGTTCCGTAACTCGCGGCAGGGAAGGGCGCTGGGGATGGTG
Organism: Dehalococcoidales bacterium; assembly: GCA_016926115.1. The sequence goes on from JAFGPF010000037.1 coordinate 9,935, forward strand.
GACAAATTAAGGAAACTGGGAATGGATATCGATTATAAGCACGTGCGGGAACTTGCCGGCGACGGCTCCATCGGCCGACCCCACATTGCCCGGGCGATGATGGAGAAGGGCTATATCGCCACTTTCGAAGAAGCTTTTGATAAATACCTCGGGCACGGCGGTCAGGCGTACGTGCCACGCGAGAAGATGACACCGGAAGAAGCGGTGCAATTGATACTGCGCTCGCAGGGACTCCCCGTGCTGGCGCACCCCTTCACCCTCAACGACCCCGAAGATATGATTAAAAAACTTAAAGCGGTGGGGCTTATCGGCGTGGAGGTCTATTACAAGGACAACACCCCCGAACAAACCAGGAAAATTCTCGCCCTGGCGGAAAAATACGGACTTATCGCCACCGGTGGCACGGACTACCACGGCATCGGCGACAGCAGCGAGGTAATGATGGGCGGGGTGGAGGTGCCGCCGGAAGCGGCGGAACGGCTGATTGGCCTTGCCGGTTATTAATACAATATCATGATATTTAAAGGAGCTTCATGATTACCTGGATTGTATTAATCATCGTATCTTACATCATCGGCTCAATACCATTTTCATCCCTGGCGGCGCGGTCGCGGGGTATCGACCTCCGGAAACACGGCACCATGCAGGTAGGGGCCGGCAACCTCTGGCGGACGACCTCCCGGAAACTCGGCCTGACAGTGGGAGTTTTCGACTTTTTCAAGGGAATCCTCATGGTATTGATATCCTGGCGCGTGGGCCTGGATGCCGGACAACAATTAGCGGTCGGCCTGGCGGTAGTAGTCGGGCATAACTGGCCGGTCTTTCTGCGGTTCCACGGCGGTCGTGGTATCGCGACAAGCCTGGGTATAATCATCATAATGCCTTTGATTAATGACATAACGCCCTGGGCGACTATAGCCTTCTTTGCTATCGCCATTATCGTCATCATCTTCACGCGCCGGACACCTGTACCGATACTCATCGGAATGATAGTACTGCCGATAGCCAGCGCGATTTCACGGGAACCCCTTTCGTTGACCATGGGGTTCGTGGCGATGGTACTGATTATCATCGTCAAGCGTCTTACCGCACAACCGGCGACGGAAGCCAGGAACATCGGGATGGGGCGTTTGATTTTAAACAGATTCCTCTTCGACCGCGATATCAGCGATAGAACAACCTGGGTCCACCGGAAACATACTCCTAAGAAGGAAGAAACGGAGTGACGGAACCGGATACATTAAAATGCGCCCGGCACCCGGACGTGGAGACGACTCTCCGGTGCGGCAAGTGCGGCACGCCGATTTGCCCGAAATGCATGGTAGAGACGCCGGTGGGAGCGCGCTGTCCGGACTGCGCCAAACTCTACAAACTGCCGACCTACCGCCTGTCTTCCGGGTACTATCTTAAGGCAGCCGGCGCCGCACTGGGCATAGCCATCGTCATCGGGGCGGTTTGGGGAATCATCGAGAGCTTCTTGCCCTTCCGCTTCTTCACCCTGATAATCGGCGCCGGAATCGGCTACGCCATCGGCGAGGTGGTCAGTCTATCCGTCAACCGCAAGCGTGGCACCATACTGGCGGTGATAGGGAGCCTGGGGGTAGTCGTAAGCTATATCGTGACCTTCGCCGTGGAAACTCTAAGGCTAGGATATATTCCCTTCGGCGGTTTCAGTTTCCTCTTCACGCTGGGGGCGATAGGCATCGGTATTTACATAGCCGTCACCCGGTTACGCTAGAAACGCTTACTTCTTCCCCTCCCCATAAAGTCCCCACCGCTTGAAGAACGTCTGGTACATCGGGGGATGGGGGAAATCGCCCTGCATGTACATAATAGCCTTGGCATACCCGAAATCCCCCTCTTCCATCTGCCTGACCCCCTTTACCAGCTCCTCCATTTTATCCTTCGGGACGGAGAGAATAATCTCATCTTCTCCCGCCAGCGCCCTCGTATAGTCTCCGGGGTCGGGCAAAGTCACCATCATCCCGCCGTTCTCCATTACCGGCACTACCTGGTAGGCACAGGCCGGAGGGAAAAAGTGGTAGGCAAGCTTCTCCTCCTCGCCGATAAAGTGCGACGGCATCAGCAGGTTCCTTAATTGCGAGGTATTGGAATAGATAACCACCACGTCCGGCTCGAAATTCGCCGTCTTCAAAGGGGCGGAAACAATGCCGACGTATTTGTCTCTGGGGAAGGTGGGGAAGTCCAGGAACCGCTGGAACTCGGGGTCCTCCGGTTTATCTACCAGTCCGTAGGCAATGAGCGCCGCGAAACACCAGTGGTCCTCCTTGAGCATGGCTATCGTCTCTTTCTGGCGGCGGGACAGGGCAAACGCCTGGCACTGGGCAATGTGTATTCCCCGGTCTTTCCAGGGTCGGACGGCTCCTTCTGGAATATCGGAATCTTTCTCCAGCATCTTCACGGCAAGGGGGGAAGTCCTCAATATCAATAACCTCTCCAGGTCTTCCCCGTATTTATTAAACTCTTTTAACGTCGTCATGTAATCTAACCCTCCAAATTTCAATTGGCTTCTTTACGCCGCCACAATTATGAACAATGCGGCGCCGTTTTGCAAGATTCGGTCTCAACCCCTTATAATTAAGCGTATACAACGGGAAAATAATATTCCGGAACCCGTACTGGAGGTCTTATATGAGAAAAGTAGCCGTGGTCGGCGTTGGCGAGACCAATTTCAGCGGTCCGCAGGAAAAGACGGAGGTCGAACTCTTCGCCGAAGCCGCTATGGAAGCAATTATGGAATCCAACCTCAAGCCGAAGGATATCAAGGCGCTGTTCGTCGGCAACGTGCTGGGCGACTTCGCCGAGGGGCAGGGGATGGTGCAGTCCTTCGCCGCCGAGAACATCGGCTGCCTGTACGTGCCCGCCAACCGTTACGAGGGCGCCTGCGCCTCGGCGAGCATGGCTATCCGGGACGCCTTCATCTGGGTGGCGTCCGGCTATTACGACATCGTCCTGGCGGGGGGCGTCGAGAGGGCGGCCACCATGGGCACGGGACTGGCGACGCGTACCTTCGCCATGTTCAGCGACGCCCGCTACGAGTACCCCGCCGGTATTACCTTCCCGGCGGTCTTCGCCATGCTGACCCATCTCTACGCGGATACGTATAAAATCCCCCTGCAAAAGTTACGCGAGCAGATGGCGCGCGTTTCCATACAGTCTTACAGGCACGGCAGCGCCAACCCCAGGGCGCAGTTTTATGGCAAGAATGCCGATATGTCCGTCGAGAAGGTGCTCGGCAGTTTCGTGGTGTCCACGCCGCTTACCCTGCACGACTGCTGTCCTTTCTCCGACGGTGCCGCCGCCGTGGTGCTGGCATCGGAGGAAGTCGCTAAAAAACTCACGAAGAAGCCCGTCTACATCACCGGCACGGGGCAGTCGTCCTGCGGGCCCCTCGGCAACCAGAGCTACTACCTGCCGAGAATCCGGGCACGCGAGGTGTCTTCCCAGCGGGCTTACGAAATGGCGGGGGTCAAACCGGAGGACGTCGACCTCTGTGAACTGCACGATTGCTTCAGTATCGCCAGCCTGATTGCCGCCGAGAGTCTGGGCTTCTTCGATTTCGGAACAGCGGGTGAGGCATGGGAAAAAGGCGGGGCGGATATCGGCGGAAAGGTTGCCGTCAATCCCTCCGGCGGACTGAAAGCCAAGGGACACCCCATCGGCGCCACGGGTGCCGGGCAGGTCTACGAGGTGGTCAGGCAGCTGCGGGGCGAGGTGGAGCCGGAGCGGCAGGTGCCGGATGCTAAAATCGGCATGACGGACACCCTCGGCGGCGACGGCGGTACACTGGTCAACATGATTTTCGAAAGGGGCTGGTAAGTCCCGGCTGTCATTCCCGCGAAAGCGGGAATCCAGGGGAGGGGCGACTACCACAAGGAGGTTATCATGGAACACAAGCTGATTTTCAAAGATTACAACGAAGCCCTCATGCAGAACAAGCTCCTGGGACTGAAATGCAAATCTTGCGGCGCCATCACCACCCCTCCCAAGATGGTCTGCCGCCAGTGCGCCGGGACGGACATGGAAGTAATCGAGCTAAAGGGCAGCGGCAAGATACGCACCTTTACCACGGTATTCGTCGCCTCCGAGGGACGCGAGGGTGAAGTCCCCTACACCATCGTCATGGTGGAACTGGACGACGGACCCTGGATTATGGGCAACCTGGAGGGAATCGACCCCAAGGAAGCCTCCATGGAACTGGTCGGGAAGAAAGTCAAAATGGGACACAGGGTCTTCCCCGGCGATAAGTATTCCGCGGGGGAAAGCGCCCGGCCGCTTTTCAGTTTGGTGTAATAATGGCAGAGCAATATTCACGGCATATAAGGTTCGAGAATGTAATCAACTTCCGCGACCTCGGTGGCTACCGGGCGCGGGACGGGTATACGGTTGCCTGGCGGCGCCTCTTCCGCAGCGGGGAGTTCCGCAACATAACACCGCCAGAAATCGACCGGCTTACCGGCGAAATCGGACTCAATACGGTAGTCGACCTCAGGAGCACGATAGAAGTCGAGCACCAGGGAGCAAGTACGCTTGCTGAAATCGATATTAAGTACCACAACATCGCTTTTATGACCGACGACGACCCCGGGGCTAACGCCAGCCGTTACGAGCATTGCACTAATATGGGCGAATTTTACCTGGAAATGGCCCGCCAAAAGGACTACGGCAAGCGTATTATCGAGGCGCTGGAGGTCATTGCCGACCCTAAAAACCACCCTATGGTGTTCCACTGCGCCGTGGGCAAAGACCGGACGGGGATGCTGGCGGCCGTCCTGTTGAGCCTGCTGGGGGTGGCGGAAAAAGACA
>JAFGPF010000038.1 GCA_016926115.1 Dehalococcoidales bacterium
ACATCGTGCTGCTGCGCCAGACGCTCAATCTTACCGAACCGGCTGTGGAAGCCGTCTACCAGCTGCGGCGTCGCTTCGGCAAAAGCTGGCTCCAGAACACGCTGGACATAGAAGGCGGCGAGGATACGAAGTCGCTTCTCGATGAACTCAACATCCACGAAAGCACCTTCCAGAACCTCAAGCGCGGACTGGCTACCATCGGGCGGCTGCCCTTCATCGAGCCGCATGCCCCGGTCGACGCCGTCAAGAGCATCCTCGACCACCTCGACCGCGGTATCAACGTGGTGCTGGAGTTCGGCAGGTACCGCGACATCACCGCCTATGTCCTCGTGGCGAACATGCTCGCCCGCCGCATTTACGGCCAATACCAGTCGCGCACGGAAAAAGCCATGGCGGAGGGCACGGCGACACCCAACCCGCTGGTAATCACCATCGAGGAAGCACACAAGTTCCTCAACCCGGAGGTCTCCGGGCAGACCATCTTCGGCACCATCGCCCGTGAGATGCGCAAGTACAACGTCAGCCTGCTGGTCATCGACCAGCGGCCCAGCGGCATCGATTCCGAGGTAATGTCGCAGATGGGCACCAAGATAACCTGCCTCCTCGACAACGAACGGGATATCGACGCCGTCCTCGCCGGTGTTTCCGGCAAGAGCGAACTGAAGTCCGTCCTGGCCCGCCTCGCTCCCAAGCAGCAGGCGCTCATCTTCGGCCACGCCGTGCCCATGCCGGTGGCCTTCCAGCCCCGCGAATACGGCTCCGCCCAGTCTTACAAGGATTTCATTTCGGGCGGACAGCCGGAAAAGCCGGAAGAAAACATCGAAGAGCTCTGGGAATAAAAATGAAATCTTCTAAAGCACGCAGGAAGAAGGTCGGTCTGGCTCTCAGCGGCGGCGCGGCGCGGGGACTGGCGCACGTCGGCGTGCTAAGGGTGCTGCAAAAAGAAGGCATCCCCATCGACCTGATAGCAGGCACCAGCGCCGGGGCGGTTATCGGCGCGGGCTACGCCTGGGACCAGGACATGACCCGCATCACCAGGGAGGCCCTTGACGCCGACTGGAAAAAAATGGCGCCCATGATAGACCTTTCTTTACCGAAGTCCGGCTTCATCAAGGGCAAGAAAGTGCAGGAGCTTATTGCCGGATATGTCGGCGGGAACATCAAGTTCAGCGACCTTTCCATACCGTTCGCCTGCGTCGCCACGGACATAGACACCGGCGAGGAGATAGTCATCAATAGCGGCTCGGTGCCGGAGGCCCTCCGCGCCAGCATCTCCATACCGGGTATCTTCACCGTGGTGAAATACGAGGGAAGATATCTCGTGGACGGCGGACTGACGACGCCCGTGCCCGTGGAAGTGGTCAGGGACATGGGCGCCGATTTTATAATCGCCGTAAACGTCAATCCGGACGTTACCGACCGCCTGGGCAAAACGAGCCAGAAGCGGGTGGCCGCCCGCAAAGAACCGAACATCTTCCAGATAATGATGCAGTCCGTCTATATCACCACGTACTCTCTGGCGCGCGGCAGCCTGGAAAACGCCGATATCGTCATCGAGCCGGACCTCGCCCACATCAACGCTGGCGACTTTAACAAGGCGAAGGAGCTGATTACGCGCGGCCGGCAGGCGGCGGAGGAGGCCGTACCGGAAATTAAGCGAAAGCTGGAAAATCTCTAGCCGAACGGTCCTTACCTTTCCTCCAACTGTACACCTCCCCACCCCGTGTTTTTTATTTTTTCCCACCTTTATCCTTCAATTGTGAAGCACGGACCACCCTCGTTTCATCAGCGGCATATCACATAGTCCTTCCACCCATCCCCCAAAGAGGTGTTTAAGAGGGGCTTCGTCCCTCTTTATAAAAATTCATTCCCCCTCTCCAATCAAATGATTCCTCGGGTGAACCTGAAGTTACTGATTGGAGAGGGGGATTAAGGGGGTGAGGTTAAAACAGTGTAAGGCTGAGTTTGTCATGCCACTTCCTCACAGGATATAATCATTAGCAAATGCACTGGGTATATTACTTCGGCAGGGTCCTGATACGCTTGCTGGTATTCCCCGTGGGAAACTGGCGGGTAAAAGGACGGGAAAACGTCCCGGAACGTGGCCCCCTGCTCATCGTCTGCAACCACCTCCACATCGCCGACCCTCCCATCGTCGCCGCCAGCATCCCGCTAAAGGTCGTCTTCATGGCTAAGGACGACCTCTGGGAAAGCGGGTGGTCGCGCTTCTGGGTGGAGAACTTCGGCGCGTTCCCGGTGCGAAGGGGCGGCATCGATAGAGAAGCGCTCTACCAGGCGGAACGGTGGCTGAAGCGGGGCGTCTCCGTGATGATGTTCCCGGAAGGCTCGCGGAGCAAGACCAGCAGCATGCAGCCCGCCCTGCCCGGCGCGGCATTAATCGCCTCCCGGCTGGGCGTACCCATTTTACCGGTGGGCATCTCCGGGACGGACAGGCTCAGGAAACTGGGCTGGGCGGTACTGCACCGACCCACCGTAACGGTCATGATAGGCAAGCCCTTCAATCCTCCCTTGCCCGACGGAAAACTAAACAGAGAGCAGCGTAATCAGTTAATGTACGACATCATGAGAAAAGTCGCCGAATTGCTGCCTCCCGAATACCACGGCGTTTACAGCGAGGATAAAAATGCCCCGGATTGAAAAAGCCGCCCGGACCGGCTTCTGCTTCGGGGTGAGACGTGCTATCAATAGCCTGGAAAAGGTAGCCCGCGAGCGCGGGGGCATGGAGACGCTGGGGGCGGTGGTGCACAACCAGCAGGTGCTCCAGAAACTCGCCGGAATAGGCGTAAGGGTCGTCGATAATATCGACGATATCCGGGGGAAAGTCGTCGTTACCAGCTCCCACGGCGTCAGTCCGGCGCTGGAAGAAGAACTGGCGAGCCGCAATATCGATGTTATCAGCACCACCTGTCCCTTCGTGCGCCGCGCCCAGGTAGCCGCCCGCCGACTGGCGGAGTCCGGCTTCTTCGTCATCGTCTACGGCGACGCCGAACACCCGGAGGTCAAGGGCATCCTCGGCTGGGCAAAGGGACAGGGACTGGCGACTCTCGACGAGGAGCCGGTCAAGACACTGGAGTCCATGCCGCGCCGCATCGGCATCCTCTCCCAGACGACCCAGGTGCCCGGCTATTTCGCCGAGTTCACCAAGAAGATAATCGACCTGGCGCTGACCAAGGACTCCGAGATACGCATCATCGATACCATCTGCCACGATATCCGCGAAAGGCAGGCAGCCGCCCTGGAACTGGCGCACCGTGCCGACCTCATGCTGGTGGTGGGGGGACGTGCCAGCGCCAACACCAACCGACTCGCCGAACTCTGCTCGCAGGTCACGGAAACATATCACATCGAGACCGCCGCGGATATTCAGCCCGGCTGGCTCAATGGTAAGGAACTCATCGGCGTGACCGCCGGAGCCTCCACCGCCGAGGAGACGGTGGACGAGGTGATGAAACGCCTCGAGGAAATGACCCCGCCTTGACTCCCCTTTATGTACTCCTTATAATTTAACCTGTATTCAAAGTTTTAATCGCTGACTCCGGACACCCGAATATAATCCCATGTATAACAGGACTTGGCAGGATATTTTACCCGAGTCGGTCTATTAATGGAGGGACGATACCTTGGACTACTTTTTAGACGAACAGCAGAAGACCATCAAAGACCTCGCCCGGAAGATAGCCGAGGAGAGAATCCTCCCCGTCCGGGCGGAACTCGATGAAAAAGAGGAGTTCCCCTGGGATATCGTCAAAGACCTTGCCGACGCCGACATGTTCCGTGTCTTCGTGCCCGAGGAATACGAGGGGCTCAACGGCGGCTGCCTGGAGCTCTGCCTGGTCGTGGAGGAACTCAGCCGGGTCTGCAGCGGGGTGGCGGTGACCTATGCCGCCAGCGCCCTGGGCTGCATGACCCTGATGGAATACGGCACCGACGAGCAAAAAAAGAGGTTCCTCCCCGATATCGCCGCCGGCAGGAAGCTAACAGCCTTTGCCATCACCGAGCCTGCCGCCGGCTCCGATGCCGGTAACATCAAGACAACGGCGGAAAAGGTGGAGGGGGGATATCTATTAAACGGCACCAAGCAGTTTATCACCAACGGCGGTGAAGCCGGGATATATACGGTCATCGCCCTGACGGACAAGACCAAAGGCGCCCGCGGCGCCAGCGCCATCATCGTAGAGAAAGACACGCCGGGCTTTACCTTCGGCAAGAAGGAAAAGAAGCTGGGCATCCGCACCTCGGCTACCCGCGAGCTTGTCTTTAAAAACTGCCTCGTCCCGGAGGAAAACCTGCTCGGCAAACCGGGACTGGGCTTTATACAGGCGATGCGTCTCTTCGACCGCTCCCGTCCGGGTATCGGGTCACAGGCGGTGGGGCTGGCGCAGGGGGCTTTAGAGGCGGCGACGGACTACGCCCGGGAGCGCGTCCAGTTCAACCAGCCGCTGATTTCCATGCCGGTCGTCCAGAACATGCTGGCGGACATGGCGATACAGGTGGAAGCCGCCCGCGCGCTGGTATACGCGGCGGCGAGGTACGTCGATAGCGGCGCCCGCAACGTCACCGAGGAGTCCGCCATGGCTAAAGTCTTCGCCTCGGATGCTGCCATGAAGGTCACCGTGGACGCCGTGCAGATATGCGGCGGCTCCGGCTACATGCGCGACTACCCGGTGGAGAAGATGATGCGGGACGCTAAAATCCTCCAGATATACGAAGGCACCAACCAGATACTCCGCAACGCCATCGCCGTGAACCTGCGTAAAAGAAAGGCAAGAACGGCATGAATATCGTCGTCTGCCTGAAACAGGTGCCCGGCACCACCGAAGTTAAAATCGACCCCGAGACCAATACCCTCATCCGGCAGGGCATCGAGAACATCATCAACCCCTTCGATACCTACGCCATCGAAGAAGGAGTGCGAATCAAGGAAAAGGACGGGGGCAAGGTCACCGTCATCACCATGGGGCCTTCCCAGGCGGACGCGGCGCTGCGTGAGTCCATATCCCTCGGAGCGGATGAAGCCGTTTTACTTTGTGACAACGCTTTCCGCGGCGCGGATACCTGGGCTACCGCCTTCACGCTGTCCTGCGCCGTGAAAAAACTCGACCGGTACGACCTCATTATCTGCGGACGCCAGACAATCGACGGGGACACCGGGCAGGTGGGCCCGGAGCTGGCGGAAATGCTGGACATACCCTTCATCGCCTATGTCAGCGAGACAGAAGAGATAAAAGACGGCTACCTGCGTGTCAAGCGGATGGTCGAGGACGGGCATGAAGTCATCGAGACCACCCTGCCCGCCGTCATCACGGTCGCCAAGGAAATCAACGTCCCCCGCCTGCCTTCGCTGCGCGGCATCATGAAGTCCAAGAGCGCCAAAATCGAGACCTGGGGCATCGCGGAACTGGCCGTCGATGAAAACACGGTCGGCCTTTCCGGCTCTTCCACGCAGGTAATCAAGATATTTTTCCCCCAGCGGGTACACCAGGCGGAGATGCTGGAAGGAACCCTGGAAAAGCAGGCGGATACGCTCATCGACCGGCTTAAAAGCGCGGGCTTGTGCTAGGATTTTTATAAATGGGAGTTAAGATTGATTTACTCAAATGCACGGGCTGCGGCGCCTGTACTTTAGAGTGCCCGGTCGGCGTGCTTGCTGTCGAGGATATGAAGTGCCGGGTCAAGGAGGGCTGTATATCCTGCGGCAAATGCGTGGACAGGTGCCAATGGCAGGCGATTACGCTGACGGACGAACCGGATAAACAGAAAGACAAATAGAGAGACATGGGACTGAAAATAAACCTCGATGAATGCGTCGGCTGCGGTAACTGCACCTCGGTCTGCCCCTTCGACCTTGTAAAAGTCGTCGGGGGCAAGGTCAGTATAGACGAAGAAGGCTGCACGCTCTGCGGCGCCTGCGCGGATGCCTGCGATTATAACGCCATCACCATCGAAGCCGGGGAACCGGCCGCCCCCGCCGACGAAAGCTATCGCGGCGTCTGGGTGTATGCCGAACAGCGGCGCGGCGAACTGAAAAACGTCGCCTACGAACTCCTGTCGCGCGGCAGGGAACTCGCCGATACGCTGGAGACGGAGCTTTGCGCCGTGTGCCTCGGTCATGACATTCAGGACATCAACAGCCTGATTGCCTACGGCGCCGATAAGGTCTACCTGGTGAACAGTCCGGATTTAGCCGATAACCAGGAGGACTACCTCACCCACAAGATGGTCGAGCTTATCCGGGAATACAAGCCGGAGGCGGTCATCGCCGGCGCCACGGCGCTGGGACGCGCGTTTATCCCGCGCGTGGCGGCTATCCTGAACACGGGGCTTACCGCCGACTGTACCGGACTGGACATAGACACAGAAAAGAGGCTGCTCCTCCAGACCCGCCCCACCTTCGGCGGGAATATCATGGCGACCATTATCTGCCCCGCCAAGCGACCCCAGATGGCGACCGTCCGGCCCCGCGTCTTCAATAAGGGCGCACCGGACGATAAACGGCAGGGGCAAATCATTAAGATAGATTTTAAAAAAGAAGCTATCACGCCTAAAACCAGACTCCTCGACTTTATAGATGACGTCACCGAGACAATTAAAATCGAGGACGCGGATATCATCGTCTCCGGCGGGCGCGGACTGGGCAAGCCGGAGAACTTCAAGCTGCTTGCGGAACTTGCAGAAGCGCTCGGGGCGGCGCTGGGCTCATCGCGGGCGGCGGTGGACGAGGGGTGGATTCCTTACAGCCACCAGGTGGGACAGACCGGCAAGACCGTCTGCCCCAAACTGTACATCGCCTGTGGTATCTCCGGGGCTATCCAGCATTTAGCCGGCATGCAGACATCAGACATCATCGTCGCTATCAACGACGACCCCAATGCCCCCATCTTCGAAGTAGCCACCTACGGCATCGTCGGCGACCTTTTCCAGGTGGTGCCGCTGCTGATTCAGAAGCTGAAGGACTAATAACAGGACGTCTATTATGCTAAAGAAAGGAAATACTGAAATGACGGATGGGACGAAGTACGGTAAATACATAATCAGCGATGACAGCGGCAGGCCGCAGCACGATACCAGAGAAAATGAGGATTTCTCCGCAGCGCTTCCCCATATCAGTGTTCCGGTGGCTTATCTCGACGACAATGTGGTTAAAGGGAGCTTCTACGCGGAATGCATGTGGTTCCACACGGCTACGGATGCCATCGTGGAACCACATACCCATGATTTCGATGAAATCCTGGCGTTTTTCGGCAGCAACCCCAAAGATTTTCACGACCTTGGAGGCGAGGTGGAACTATGGCTGGAAGACGAAAAACACCTGCTGACCAAAAGCTGCATGGTATTCATCCCCAAAGGCCTCCGTCATTGCCCGATGATTCTCCGGAAAATAGATACGCCTATCTTTCACTTTTCCGCCGGACCCGCCCGCGACTATGATAAGACCCGGAAATAATGTTGACTCGCTCTGGCAGTTACATCCCTCCCCGTTTACAGCTACGCTCAGATATGGTACAATCAGACATAATCGATTTGAGGAATCATGATCTCACCCGCAGCCGTTAATAAAAACCCGATGGCTGCCAATTACCCCACAGAAATCACCCCGGCTAAAAACGCCGCCCCGTTAACATCAGGATAACTCTATTACCACCCCACATCTACATACTGCGCGTTTCCACAGGAAAGGAGAAAACTATGGCACAGGCAAAGACAGGTGATACCGTAAAAGTCCACTACACGGGCAAACTGAAGGACGGCACGGTATTCGATAGTTCCGCAGACCGCGAACCACTGGAATTTAAAATCGGGGAAAGACAGCTCATCCCGGATTTCGAAGAGGCGGTAGTCGGCATGGAACCCGGAGAGTCCAAGAGCATCGAGATAGCCGCCGAGAACGCCTACGGACCCCACAATAAAGACATGGTAATGGTCGTCGAGAGGAAGGATATACCGGAAGGGCTCGACCCGCAGGTCAACCAGAGACTCCAGGTACAGCAGCAGAGCGGCCAGTCGTTCGTCGTCACGGTAACGGACGTATCGGAGGCGAGCATCACGCTGGACGGCAACCATCCTTTAGCCGGTAAAGACCTGGCTTTTGATATCCAGTTGACGGAAATCGCGTAACCACTCCGCCTGTGGTGACACTCCGCAGGCTTGCGGCAGTCGTGCTGTTTGCCCTATAATATAGTCATTCAGGATGGAGTGGAGGCGAGGCGGAATGCAGATAAACGTATCTCAGCTGCTTCAGGAACCTATCGGTTCGATTCGTGATTACCAGGTCGATGAGGCGGCTGATATTATCGGTGACGGAAATAAATATACGACCCGGGGCGAGTGCCATCTGCTGCGTACCCAGCGCAGCATCCTGGTGAAATGCGCGCTGAACGCGGATGTGGAACTCACCTGTAATCGGTGCCTGAGTAAGTTCCGGCACCCGTTGAAAATAAATTTTGAAGAGGAGTTTCTACCTACCATAGATATCACCAGCGGGGCGCCGCTGCCGATGCCGGAGGAAACTAGTGTATTTACCATCGATGAGCACCACAACATAGATACGGCAGAAGCGGTACGGCAGTATGCGTTGATGGCGGTACCGATGAAGGCGCTCTGCAGGAAAGACTGTGCCGGACTATGCCAGAAATGCGGGAAAAACCTGAACCAGGGAAAATGCGACTGCCCGGCACAGGAGATGGACCCGCGCTGGTCCGCATTGACAAAATTACAGTAAAACCTGATAAAATATAACTATAAGAACGGAGTAACATATGGGAGCCCTACCGAAACGTAAGAAAAGCAAGTCACGCGCCGGCAACCGGCTGAGTCATAACGCCCTGAAACCGCCGGCACTGGATATCTGTCCCCAGTGCCACAGCCCCAAGAAGCCCCATCACGCCTGTCCTACCTGCGGGACCTACAACGGACGGGAAGTCATCAAGATGGAAGGGCCTAAGAAACCGGCGGCATAATCCGGGCGTTTAACTGGAGACTATCGCCATCCCATTTCCTTTACACTCAACCTTTACATAGAGTCTATTTTATATCCAAGAGCCACTTAAAAGGAGGAAGCAACCGAGATGACGAAAGTAGCCTGGGTATTCCCCGGCCAGGGCTCGCAGTCCGTGGGCATGGGGCGCGACCTTTTCGATAATGTAAAATCGGCACAAGCCGTTTTCCAGCAGGCGGACGAAGCCCTGGGATTTCCCCTGACAGACCTCATTTTCGAGGGACCGGAGGACGAACTCCGCCAGACCATCAACGCTCAGCCCGCGCTGGCAGTCGATTCTTTTGCCTGCCTGGCGGCAGTACGTGAAATCAACCCCGATAAACTACCCATGCCTGCCTTCCTGGCGGGGCATTCCCTCGGGGAATATACGGCGTTGGCATTGGCGGGAGTATTCGATTTTTCCACCGTCGTGAAACTCGCCCGCGAGAGGGGCAGGCTCATGCACGAAGCCGGACAGAAACGCGCCGGAGCCATGGCGGCCATCATTGCGCTCGATGAAGAGAAAGTGGCCGAAGTCTGCCGCGAGTCCAATACCGTTATCGCCAATATCAACTGCCCGGGACAGATTGTCATCAGCGGCGCCGCCGAGAATATTACTAAAGCCATGGAAATGGCTACCGCCGCCGGTGCCAGCCGGGCTATCCCGCTTCAGGTAAGCGGCGCCTTTCACTCACCGCTGATGCAGCCGGCCGTTGAGGGCATGATAGAATACCTGAACGCCACATCATTTGCTTCGCCGTCAATCCCGGTCATCGCCAACGTTACCGCCGTACCGCTTACCAGCGCCCAGGAGGTCAAGATGGAGTTGCGCAAGCAACTGACCAGTCCCGTGCAGTGGCAGCGTAGCGTCGAATTCATGATAAATCAGGGGGTCTCTACCTTTATCGAGATAGGACCGGGCAAGGTACTTACCGGACTCATCCGGCGAATAAACAAAGAAGTCGCCACCATGAATATCGGCGACCTCGAGGCGGTCAAAGCCCTGGGACAGTAAACATATGGGAGGCGTGACCATGGACCTTAAAGACAGAGTGGCTATCGTTACCGGCAGCGCCCGGGGCATCGGCAAAGCCATCGCCCTCAAGCTCGCCGGGGTCGGCGCAGACATCGTCGTCAACGACATCGCCGCCGCCTCGGACGCGCTCGAAAGCACCGCCGGGGAAATCAGGGCGCTGGGCAGGCAGACCCTGGCGGTCACCGCCGACGTTAGTTCGTCCGAAGACGTTGCCCGCCTCGTCGAGGAAGCCGCCGTCAAGTTCGGCAAAATCGATATCCTGGTCAATAACGCCGGGGTCACCCGCGACCATCTGGTCATGCGCATGACCGACGAGGAATGGGACACCGTGCTCAATATCGACCTTAAGAGCGCCTTTTTATGTTCCCGAGCCGTGCTGCGGCACATGTTTCGGCAGCGATGGGGGAGGATTATCAGCATCGCGAGCGTAGTAGGTATCTATGGCAATCCCGGTCAGGCTAACTACGCCTCCGCCAAGGCAGGAATTATCGGACTGACCAAGTCCATCGCCAAGGAAGTAGCCTCCCGAGGCATCACCGTCAACGCCATCGCCCCCGGCTTCATCGAGAGTAAGATGACGAAGCAGCTCGATGAAAAGCAGCGTCAGGCACTCCTGGCGCGTATCCCCACGGGAAGCATCGGCACTCCCGATGACGTCGCCGAAGCCGTGGCTTTCCTGGCATCGGAAGAAGCGCGGTATATCACCGGTCACGTGCTTAACGTGGATGGGGGGATGACGGGAGGCTAGGCGGACACGTCTCCAACGTGGATGGGGGGATGACGGGGGGCTAGATTGGTTCCTGCTTCTTTTCCGGTATTTCAATCTTACTGCTGAAACGGCGCATCCGCCATTCCTTGAGACAATGCAGCACCTCGCCGTCGGTAATATCGTGCCAGTATCGGTAGTAGTCCGATACATAAAAAGTAGGCTCGGTTCCGATAACGCAGATCACCACCCTGTCGGCGACCTTCTTCATTTCCTCCACCACATGCTCCGGCCCCACCGGGACCGCGGCGATTATCCTCTCCGGCCGGCGGTGTCGCAGCGACTCTATGGCCGCCCTCATGGTGTAGCCGGAAGCCAGCCCGTCGTCGACGACTATTAGCGTACGCCCGGTAACGGATACCGGCGGCCTCTCGCCGTGATAGAGCAGGCTGCGACTTCGTATGTCCGCCCTTACCTGCCCCACCTGGTAATTGATTTGCTGCTGGCTCAGTCCCGCCTGCTTGACGACATCTTCGTTCAATATTGTGGTGCCGTCGTCCGTCACGGAGCCGAAACCGCCCTCGGGACTGAGGGGCAGCGGTATCTTGCGCGAGATTACGAGGTCGAGGTCGGCCTGAAGCGACAGGGCCACGCTTAAAGCCACGGCGACTCCCCCGTTGGGGATGCCCAGCACGATTACTGATTTCCCGTTATATTCGGAGAGTTTTTCGGCAAGTTTGCGCCCGGCGTCGTAGCGGTTCTCGAAGACGGGCTCCATGGTGGAATGGCGCATGCGGTTAACCTCCGTTCAATCCGTTAATTATTCTATCAGCTTGAACTCGTTGACGTCCACCAGACCGAGGTCGGTCAGCCTCAATTCGGGAATCACCGGCAGCGCCAGGAAAGACAGCGCGGCGAATGGTGCCGGCAACGTAACACCCAATTCTTTGGCAGCTACACTTTCCAGCTTCTCAAGTCCGGCGACCGTCTTTTCCAGCGGTTCTTCGGACAGGAGCCCGGCTATAGGCGTTGCCACACTCCCGATGACCTTGCCCCCGGCGACCGCTGTCTGCCCTCCCTTCAAACGCTCGATTTCTATGACAGCGGCGTAGATATCCCCGTCAGTGGCGCCGACGGCGACGATATTATGCGAATCGTGGGCGGTGGAAGAAGCGATGGCTCCTCTCTTTAAGCCAAACCCGGTCACCATCCCGATGCCTATGTTGCCCGTGGCATGGTGTTTTTCCACCACCACGGCTTTGATGATATCCCGTCCCGTATCGGGCATAACCAGCCCATCCTTCACGCTGACCTTCATTTGCTTCCTGCGGGTGATTATCTGGCCGGGGATAACCTCGATGACCGGCCGTTCCTCGCCGGATGCCTTCAGCTTCAGGTTATTGACCCTGAAAGGCTTGACGTTAACAGTATCTGTCAGCCTGCCGCCAGCAGGCCGGTACGATTCGAACAGCGGTCTGCCGTCCACCGCCACCGTCTTGCCCCGGTAGAAGACGGTATTTACCTTAAAATCATGTAAATCATCCAGCACGATGAGGTTGGCGAAGTACCCGGACGCCACTGCCCCCAGTCCGTCCAGCCGGAAATAATCGGCGGTATTGATACTCGCCAGTTGAATCGCCCGCACGGGGTCGAGTCCCAGCTTAATCGCCTTACGCACCACGGCATCGATATCGCCGTCGCGGAGAATGTCGACGCCATGGCGGTCGTCCACCACGAAGAGACACCGTTTATATGTCATATCCGTAACCAGGGGTAGCAGGGCTTCCAGGTTCTTCTCCGTGGAGCCCTCTCTTATCATCAGGTACATGCCCCGCCGCAGCTTTTCCTCTCCCTCCGCAAAAGTCACCGACTCATGGTCGGAATGGATACCGGCGCCGATATAGGCATTGAGGTCCTTGCCGGATACGCCCGGGGCGTGACCGTCGATGATTTTACCGCGTGCCGATTCTATTTTACTCAACATGCCGTCGTCGCCGAAGAGCACGCCGGGGTAGTTCATTACCTCGCCCAGTCCGATACACTCCTTGAATCGTAATATTTTCTTTATATCTTCAGGTCCCAGTCTGGCACCGGAGGTCTCCAGGTGAGTGGCGGGCACGCAGGAAGGCGCCATGAGAAAGAGGTCGAACGGGAGGCGCCGGGCGCATTCCAGCACGTACCGTATTCCGTCGACACCGCAAACATTGGCGATTTCATGAAGGTCGGTAATTATCGCCGAGGTGCCGTGCGGCACCACCGCCCGCGCGTACTGCCCCACGTCCAGCATGCTGCTTTCCAGGTGGGTATGCCCGTTGATGAGACCGGGAGCCAGGTATTTCCCCCGCAGGTCGATGATTTTTTTAGCGTCTTTATAGTCGCCCACCCCGGCAATCCTGTCCCCGCAGAGAGCCACGCTGCCCGTCTCTATCTCGCCGTTGAAGGTGTTGACCACCCTGGCGTTCGCCAGTATAAGGTCGGCGGGGGATTCGCCTTTAGCTACGAAGATCAGCTGTTTTGTGTTCATATTATCTCCCTGAATCCCCTATTTCCGTGCGATTATTAGTATCCTGTGCCGGGGCGTGTCGAAATAACCGTCACGGTCTATCCGCAGGTGCATGTCCCAGAGCCTGTCACGGTATTTATCAATCGTAAAGCCCGGCACGGTCCAGGGTATGACTTTCAGGAAATAGGCTATCGCGCCGACATCGTAAAAACGATAATGCTGGATATCTTCCTGCTGTTCGATAATCTCGAATCCGGAAGAAGTTAGTTCATCGACGGCGGACATCAGGTTCCAGTTGCCGAATTTTGGGGGCTTATTCAGGAAGAACTGCATCAGGTTAAGTAAGTTGGCGTTAGCGACCTGCTGGGTGATGAAATGCCCGCCGGGCTTGAGAATACGTTTCAGTTCCGGGGGATAGTAAGCCTCGTGCCGGTTTATGATAAGGTCGAAGAAGTTGTCATCGAACGGCAGGTCCCGGTTATACGGGGGCTCTTTTTCTTCTTCGATTTCAAAGACCTTCACGCCCAGCGGTTCCAGCCTTTCCCGGGCGACCGGCACATTGGGCTGGTACTGCTCCGTGGCGCAGGTAACCGGCGGCAGGGGCTTGAACGTGGAGAGGATTTCACCTCCACCCGTCCCCATGTCCAGCATGGTCTCGACCCCGGCTAGCCGGGGAAGCACCACGTTGTAGTAGTTCCACTTCACCGGCGCTTCTATCATCCTGCCTGTTTTTACAACATAGTCGAAGTTCCAGCCGTAGAATGCTTCACCGGCGGCTTCTTCCAGATATGCCTCGAACGTCCTTTTCAACGTCTCGTTATCTGTCAACACTTACTCCAGGTAACAGATATCGGGTAGATTGCGGTACTTCTCGTCGAAGTCGAGACCGTACCCGACCAGGAACCTGTCCGGCACGGTAAGTCCCTTATAATCAATGTCCACCTCCACGCGCCGGCGGGAAGGTTTATCCGTAAAGGCGCAGAGTCGCGCGGAAGCCGATTTCTTTTTCTTGAGGTAGTCCAGGAGGAAGGCTACCGTTAGTCCGGTATCCACGATATCCTCGACTATCAGCACGTGCCTGTCCCTTACTACCGAGCGTAGTCCCTGCACCACTCTCACCCTGCCGGAACTCTGTTTGCCGCTGCCGTAGCTGGACAGGCGTATAAAGTCTACTTCCAGCGGAAAGTCCAGCTGGCGGACGAGGTCCGCCATGAAAATAAAAGAGCCCTTGAGAATGCCTATGACAAGGGGGTTTTTATCGTGATAATCGCGGGTGATATCCGCAGCCAGCCGTTTTACGGCGGCATCTATCTCCACACGCGGGTGTAATATGTGCAGCCCGGCTTGAGAATCCATGTCTAGTGAGATTATAGTCCTTAGTGTCAGTCATGTCCATAACAGTAAGGCTGGATACCCTTTTCGGAATATCCAGCCTTAACATGAGTCCCTTGTCTTATTTCTTGCTGGTTTCAGCTTGTTACCTCCTTCCCGCAGTTTTGCCGGTTGCCTGCTAGGCGTTTGTCCTGGCGGTGGCTTCCTTCGCTTTGGCTGCCTTTGCCTCGCGGACTGTGTGGACGATACCACCGATGTTGACGTACCAGACGAAGGCTACCGGGAAGAGGACTACCGGGATGGCTACCACCAGCGCTACGATTAATTCTATGTTCATCGTGTTCACCTCCTTTTCTCATTTCCACTTAAAGCTTACCACCCGTTCGTGAAAAACGGCTTCCGCCGCGATACCTAGCGGCGATTATAGAAAATACCGAATCTTCAGTCAGCCAACCATGTATTGAATACGTAGCGAAAAGAAAACGACTAAGCATATCCGCTTAGTCGCAACGATTTGATGAAAAAGGAGCCGCCGGCTACTGCAGCTTTTTATCTATGATTACGAATTCTCTGCCTTCCTCGCCGTCCTCGACGTCAATAGCCATGTTTCCAAGGCTATCCGCCAGTTCCGGCTCAACCACCAGCAGGCTGGCACCCTGATACTTAACGACCTTATCATCGGCCTGTTCTATATCAATTCCCAAACCCAGCTTACCCTCTTCGTCGACCCTGAGCCTCAAACATGCTTCCGGGTGGTCCACTTTACTGTCCAACAATCCTTTTAAATCTTTCTTTGCCTGTTCCGTTGCCTCAATCATTCTCCCGACTCCCGTTTCAACTCTTTCTGTTCTTCCTGCCACTTTTGGAAATCTTCCTCGCTCAATGGCTCGCAGGACTGCAGTTTCCTGTTGGCGATTACGATGGTAAAGAGGCTGCGGCACTTCCAGCAGCGGTATGGACCCTGGAATATCTGCTGCACCAGAGACATCTTCCCGATTGAATTACAGTTGGGACATTCTATTTCAATCATGCGGGGACACCTGTAAATGACCCGGACAGATTATGTCCGTTCTATCTCTTCATCGGCGAGGTTCAGCTTGACGCCTTTCCTGGTTACCTCGGCTACGTGTTCAGGCTTGAAGTACACGGCGCTGACATCATCGTCCAGGCGCACCATGTACTTCCTCGGCTCGCCCGACCAGGCATCATTGACTATATGGTCGACCTCGCCGAGGCGCTTGTTGTTTTTATCCATTACGGACATTCCGAATTCTATATCCATCTTAATTGTCCTATTATAAATCTCGCTATTTAATCAGAATCCTGAATTATTCGAGTATGTAAGAGCGCTACATGCTGGGATGATGCGGACAGCTAACAATATTATGTTATAAAAGAAAAAAGCTGGTTACCTTCCAGCTTCCTCAAGTACCAATCTAACAAAGAGCCTCGCCTTTGTCAACCCCCCGGTTATCCTTCAACATGGAATACTCTTTGTCAAACGTAGTATTCTTGACACGCCTTCCAGCAGATAATATACTCATGGCAAACATCACAGGAGGCGATTATATGGGCGTCGTGGGTCTGGTCATCAGTCTGGTAGCGGCGCTATTTCTATTAGTCGGTCTGATACCGTTCCTGGGATGGTTCAACTGGTTTACGACGTTGCCCGCCGCGGTACTTGGAGCCATTATCAGCGGAATCGCCATTAACCGGCATAAAAGCAGCATGGGCGTGGCCGGACTGATTATCAGCGTGGTGGTAATCGGGATAGCGCTGGTCAGGCTGGCAATCGGGGGAGGGGTATTTTAGGACTAAAGAAAAAGAGGGGCATGAAGCCCCTCTCAATTTTCCTGCGATGCGATAATCTATTCCACTTTCTTGAACCGACTGCGCGGGGCGCCGCAAATGGGGCACCTCTCCGGGGCTTCGCCCTCCACAGTGTTGCCGCAGACCTGGCAGACATAATACGGCGTGTCTTTGGAAGTCTTGCCTGTTTCCAGGTCTTTCAGGGCAGCCCTGAACAGCCCGTGATGGATTTTCTCCACCTTGTTGGCTAAATCGAAGCTGTTTTCCGCTTTCTGGTTGCCTTCTTTCTTAGCCTGCCCGATAAAGCCGGGGTACATCTCCGTAAACTCGTAGTTCTCCCCGCCGACGGCTGCCTCCAGGTTCTCTTTATCCGTTTTAATTTCGCCGAGCACCCTGAGGTGGTTGCGGGCGTGGACGGTCTCCGCCTCGGCGGCGGCGCGGAACAGCCGGGCTATCTGCGTGTTCCCGGACTCGTCGGCTTTTTCCGCGAAGAACAGGTACTTACGGTTCGCCTGGCTCTCCCCGGCGAAAGCTTCCTGAAGATTATCTTTGGTGCCTGACATGCTTACCTCCCTTATCAACGTGAGCTTTTAAGAGAATTATAACAAGAAGCGACGGCAGGTTAAGTGACAAAAGTAGCTTTTAAGCTAGAATTTTTTAGTCCGGTATTCGTTATTCGTTTTTTGAAATTTCTTTATTTTTACGAGCGTAATCAGCTTCAAATATTCGTTTTTCGTTTTATGTTAAATTAGCCTCAATTTCCGGATATTCGTTTTTCGTTTTATATTAAGCATCTTGATGATTGTTATATATTCAGTAGATGAAAAGCCACTTATAGTGTACCGCATCCATGAAAGAAAGAGAATAAGAAAATGTCACTATTTCCTTACGCACCGGCCCCCTTCAACGAGGCACTCCCGTTTTACGGGGGGTTCAAGCTACCAGTTTTTTGATAGCTTCAGCAATCTCAGCGGTAGGCGTGCCGGGTCCGAAGACTGCTTTGACACCCATTTTCTCGAGGGCGGGGATATCGTCCTCGGGGATGATACCTCCGGCGACCACCGCCACGCTGGCCATGTCCTGCACTTGCAGCCCCTCCATGACCTCCGCGAAAAGCTCCAGGTGCGCGCCGGAGAGGCAGCTAAGCCCGACGACGTCCACGTCTTCCTGCAGCGCCGTGCGGACAATCATCTCCGGGGTCTGGCGGATGCCGGTATAGATAACCTCCATGCCGGCATCGCGGAGGGCGCGCGCCACCACCTTGGCGCCGCGGTCGTGCCCGTCGAGGCCCGGCTTGGCTATCAGCACCCGTATTTTTTTACGGCTCATATACAATTGCTCTCGAGTCTACTGTAATACCACTCTGTCATTCTGGCGAAAGCCAGAATCCACCCCACCTTACCCCACTGGATTCCCGCCTGCGCGGGAATGACGATGGTAAATATTACTTCGCCTCCTGCCTTGGCTGGACGAGTTCGACGAGGACGCCGTTGACCGATTTAGGATGGAGGAAGGCGATTTGACCGGCTACCCCTTCCCTGCCCTCTTTATCGATTAGCTGTACGCCCTTGTTTTCTACCTCTTTTAAATCGGCGTTAATGTCATCCACCTCCAGGGCGATATGGTGCAGTCCCTCGCCGCGCTTTTCCAGAAACTTCGCCACAGAGCTATCGGGTCCCATCGGCTCAAGGAGGTCGATTTCTACCCCCTCCCCCAGTTTAAAGACAGCCTCGGTCACCCGCTGGCAGGGCGCTTCCTCGACGTGGGCTCTGACGCCCAGCAGCTTCTCGAACAATGCTACGCTTTCCTTAAGATTCTTCACGGCGATGCCGATGTGGTGGACTTTCTTTATCATCTGATGTATCTCTCCGTTTTTTGATTGCCACCTCGCCCCCTCCCCTGAATTCCAGCTTTCGCTGGAATGACGTTAGAGTTAGAAAATGAGCGATTCCCGCTGCACGCCGAACACCTCGCGGAGGGCGTCGCAGATTTCTCCGACAGTGGCGCAGGCTTCCACGCACCGGATGAAAGCGGGCATGGTGTTTTCAGTACTCCCGGCGATTTTTTTCAGGTTCTCCAGAGACGCCGTAACTGCCGCGCCGTTACGTTCTTGCTTCACTTTATTCAGTCCGGCTACCTGCTTTTTAGCTTCAGCGGGGTCGACGCGGAGGAGTCCTTTAATCTTTGAATAAGGCGTGACGAACTTATTCACGCCCACGATAATGCGCTCTTCCGCTTCTACCGCTTTCTGGTAGCGGTAGGAGCTTTCCTGTATCTCCCGCTGCTGGAATCCGTTTTCAATCGCCGCCAGCGCCCCACCGAGAGAATCGATTTTTTTAATATACCCTTCCGCCGCCGCCATTATTTCCTGCGTCAGCTTCTCCACCATCCACGCCCCACCCAGCGGGTCTACGGAGTCCGCCACGCCGCTTTCGTAAGCCAGCACCTGCTGGGTACGCAGCGCCGTGGTAACCGCATCTTCGGAAGGGGTGGCGTAAGCCTCGTCGCAGGAGTTGGTGTGGAGCGACTGCGTACCGCCGAGGACGGCGGCAAGCGCCTGCACGGCAACCCTGACGATGTTGTTCAGGGGCTGCTGGGCGGTCAGGGAAACGCCCGCCGTCTGGGTGTGGAAACGGAGCATACAGCTGCGCGGGTTCTTTGCGCCGAAACGTTCCTTCATAATCCGCGCCCAGAGAATCCGCGCCGCCCGGAACTTGGCGACCTCCTCCAGCAGGTTATTATGGGCGTCGAAGAAGAAGGAAAGCCGACCGGCAAAGTCGTCCACGTTAAGACCGCGGTCGATAGCCGCCTGCACGTAGGCGATGCCGTCCGCCAGGGTAAAGGCGATTTCCTGTACCGCCGTCGCGCCCGCCTCCCGGATATGGTAGCCGCTGACGCTGATGGTGTTCCAGCGGGGCAGGTTTTCACGACAATAGGCGAATATATCCGTGGTCAGCCTCATGGAGGGGGCAGGCGGGAAAATATAGGTGCCCCGGGCGATGTACTCCTTGAGGATATCGTTCTGGATTGTCCCGTCGAGCCGGGCAGGGTCGACGCCCTGCTTTTTCGCCAGGACGATATACATCGCCAGCAGCACGGGGGCGGTGGCGTTGATGGTCATGGACGTGCTCACTTTATCGAGGGGGATATCTTTGAAAAGAACCTCCATGTCGCGGAGTGTATCGACGGGCACGCCCACCTTGCCGACCTCGCCGCGCGCCAGGGGACTATCCGAGTCGTAGCCTATCTGCGTGGGCAGGTCGAAGGCGATGCTGAGTCCGGTCTGTCCCTGCTCCAGCAGGTAGCGGTAGCGTCGATTGGATTCCTCTGCGGAGGCGAAACCGGAGTACTGACGCATCGTCCAGAGGCGCCCGCGGTACATGGTAGGCTGGATGCCGCGTCCGAAAGGGTACTCCCCCGGATATCCCGGCGTCTCTTCGAGGTCGGCTCCGGCAAGGTCTTGGGGAGTATAGAGCGGTTGGATATCAATGCCGGAGGCAAGATTGAAATCAGGCTTTCTTTCCGGAAAACGTTTCAGGGCAGGTTCCAGGATATCTTTTTCCCACTTTTCCCTGCGCTTGCCGGGCATTACTTCCCGCCTCCCCCGGACTTCTTCCGGCGGCAGTCCGCGCAGTACCCGAAGATACCTACGTGCCGTAACTCCGCCTGGAAATCATAATCGCGCAGCAGGGTATCCTTCAGGGAGGAAAGGGCAGCTTCATCGATATCGATGACCTTACCACAGCCCTGGCAGACCAGGTGATGATGGTGTCCGCTGCCCTCGGCGTGATAGCGTATGCGCCCTTCTCCGAGGTCTATTTCATAGACAAGCCCGAGCTTTTTCAGAAGCTCCAGGGTGCGGTAGACGGTGGAGATATTAACGTTGGGGTATTTGGCGGCCACCTGGGCGTAAATTTCCTCAGCGCTGATATGGTCGTGACTGCTCTCCATCGCGGAGAGAATCATCAACCGTTGCGGCGTCAGCCGGTATCCCTTCTCAACCAGCCTTTCGGATATGCTTTCGGTCTCGCGTATATCGTGCATTTTCCCTTCTCCCCTGGTTTGCATCTATATACATAAAAACAATAGCAAAACCGGCGAGGTATTACAACCTATGATACGCACATCACACGATATCGTCGGCACCGGGATGATTTTACGGAGTTGTGACGCATGAAGCTATTGGTTCCTGATATTCCGGAAAACCTCTCTAAGGGCGGGCCTCTTACCGTACATCAGCAGGTACACCCTGAAAATCCGGGTGGACAACACCAGGACGCCGATGATAGAGAGCACCAGCAATACCAGACTCACCGCCAGTTCCCAGGCAGGGATATCACTCACACCCAGTCTCAGCATCACTTCCGTAGGAGCCGTGATGGGGAAGATGGAAAGGACCGTCCATATCCAGCTCTTGGGGAATATCATCAATAAGGAAGAGAACCATAGGGGCACGATAGCGAGCATCGAATAAATGAGGGATAGTTGTGTTGCTTCCCTGGCGTTGGGGCTGATGGCGCCGACACCCGCCGATAAAGCGGCAAACAACAGGTAACCCAGGACGAAATAGAAAATACCCAGTATTATAAAGTTACCCGGTATCTGCATCGTGCTGAAAAAGCCGCCGAAGGTCGATGACGCCAGGTTCAGCAGGAGCGGCAGCGAGACCAGCCAGACAGCCACCTGAACCAGTCCGGCCAGACCCAGTCCCAGGACTTTGCCGACCAGTAGCTGCCGGGTGGTAACCGAGGACAACAACACTTCGATGAGGCGGCTCTCCTTCTCTTCTCCAAGTCCCTGCACCATATAACCGGCAAAGAAATTCAGGGAGAGGGCAAGCAGCAGGCTGAAAATGCCGGGCAGAACAAGATTGCCGAAGCCGCCCTGTTCCGTGGCTACTTCGCCGGTCTCGGTCAGCCGGGTAGTCGTCAGATATAACGGGGCTTCAACGAGCTGGATGGTATTTTCGGGCACTTTACCTGTTAATATATTACTCGTAAGGAATCTCTTTATCGCTCCCTGAACCCCCGGGGGCGGTTCCAGCTGTTTCTCCAGGGTATACCGGGTAACCACGCCCGTTTGCAGGTAATTGCTTGAAATGATGAAATACTCCGAGACATCGTCTGCGAGTAAGGCGGTGGTCGCTTCGTCCTGCGTGGGGTAACCTACCAGCTCTATAGGTCCCTGGCTGGTATAATTTTCGAATCCGCCGATTTCATCGACATAGCCGATGCTGGACGTTTCTACTTCGCCCGGTTCGATGATTGCCGATACCAGCTGGACGACGCCGATAGCCAGCAGGGCCAGCACCGGCACGATGAGGGTCATGACGATAAAGCCGACCCGCTTTATCGTGTGCAGGAATTCATGTTTGCATATCAGCAGCAGCTTATTTTTTATTTTTCCCCACCTCTTTCAGAAATATCTCATTAAGGGAGGGAGTCGCCATTTCAAATCGATTTACCACCGTGCCGCTTTTTACGAGATTCTCCAGCAGCTGCTGGGGGCTGGTCTGGCTATCCAGCACCAGTTCGACGTAACCCTTATGGGCACGTTTTTCCGCAACTCCCGGTAATTCGCCCGGTTCCCCTTCTACGTCCAGCAGGATGGAATTACCCTTGTACCGGGACTTTATTTCCGCCAGGTCGCCGTAAAGGACGGCGCGTCCCTTGTTGACCATGAGAATACGGTCGCAGAGTTCCTCCACCTGGTTCATCTGGTGGGCGCTTAAAATCACGGCTTTGCCCTGGTTCTTAAGGTCGACGCACATCTCTTTTAAAAGCTCGGTATTTACGGGGTCGAGGCCGGAAAAAGGCTCGTCCAGGATAATGAGTTGAGGGTCGTGGACGATAGTGACGATGAACTGGATAATCTGTCCCATACCCTTGCTCATTTCTTCGATTTTCATATTCCGGGTATACGCCATGCCCGTTCTCTCCAGCAGCTCACCGGCTTTTTCTTCCGCGGGGCGGCGGTCCATGCCCTTGAGGGAGGCGAGGTAGACGATAGAGTCGATTACCTTCAGCTTCTTGTAGAGTCCCCTCTCCTCCGGCAGGTAGCCGAGTTTGTTCAGGGTGGTCTCGCCGAACCTGGCGCCGAAGACGGTCACCTCGCCGGAATCGGGCTTGATGATATCCATCATCATCCTGATGGTGGTGGTCTTGCCCGCGCCGTTGGGCCCTATCAACCCGAATAACTCGCCCTCATTTACGGAGAAGGAAAGGTCATCGACGGCTTTTTTCTCCGCGAACGCTTTAACTACGTGGTTGACTTCAACTGCCGGCATACTGATAACTCCTTAGCTCCCCAATTATACAGTCTATTTCTGTTTTTGCGCTATGTCCCCGACCGCGAAAGCCAGTCCCATGTCCTTCAGCTTCCCGGGGGTGGGTACGCCGTCCTTAGTCCAGCCGCGCAGGCTGTAATATTTATCGAGGAACTCGTCCTGGTGGCTGACCATCTGTCCCTCGCCGGGAGCCTGGCGGGTATGGAGCGGCTCGGTGCGTATGCGCGCCGGCAGGGTGTCCTGCTTTTTATCGAAACCTTCGCGCACGTTAAAAGCCCTCTCCAGGTTGAACAGGCGCTCCCCAACCTTCGATAAACAGTCACTGTCCTCGAAGTCTTTGATGCCCCTCGCCGCCGCCAGCAGCCTGCCGAGATGGCTGTCCGCCCAGCCCCAGCCGCCGGAGAAACCGCAGCAAATGCCGGTCTCCTTGGAGGCGGTGCTGTCCTGGTTGAAGATAACTATATCGGCGTTTTCCTCGGAAAAGCGGTCGGTGGGTCTGGGGAAGGGCGCGCCAAATATATCCTGGGCGGCGTATCCGTAGCAGTGGTTCGCCCCGATATTGGCGGTGACGTAGTTATAGCCCTGGGACTTGGCGCCCCGCGGCTCGTAGGCGGGAAGCTCCAGTCCTTTGACGTGTATGGCGTAGACCTCCGAACCCTTGCCTATTTTTGCCGCCATGCGCATGGTGCCCTCCGCCAGCATGTCGCCGATGCCTTCGCGCATGGCTATCTTTTTCACCAGGGCGACCATCGGTTCGTGGGCGCCGTATTTCAGCTCCAGCCCGTCGGTGTCCGACTTTTTGAGCAGGCCTTTCTCGTATAATTCGTAGGCGAAGCCGATACAGCCGCCGGTGCTGATGGTATCCAGTCCGTAATCGTCGCAGAGCTGGTCGGCAGCAATGCTGGCCTCGATTCTGTTACTCTCGATGGGGCCGGTAAAGGCCCAGATGGACTCGTACTCCGGCCCTTCACTGTGGGCGCCGGCGTAGATGCCGGAGGCGACGGTATGCACCTTGCCGCACCGCGCCGGGCAGGAATAGCAGCCCATGTCCCCCGTCCTCAGCTTGCGGTACTCCTCGCCGGTGAGTTTCCGGTATTCGGCGTGCTGTCCGTAGCGGAAATTCCTCACCGGATAGATGCCGATTCCGTTGGTAATGTCCTGAGTGGAAGTTGTACCCCATTCCTTGTGGCTCTGAAAACCCTCGTTGTTGCGGATAATATTCACCTGTTCCCTGGCAAGCCTGTCATATGTCTCGGGGTCGGCGAGGTATAATTTACGCTTCGCCGTAATCGCTACGGCTTTGAGGTTCTTGGAGCCCATGACGGTGCCGGTGCCGCAGCGTCCGGCGGTGCGGCGGTCGCTGACGACAGCCGCGTACTTCACCAGGTTCTCTCCCGCGGGACCGATACATGCCGTCCGGGTATCCCTGCCGTGTTTGCCGTCCAGCCACGTTTGCGTTACTTTGGTGTCTTTACCCCAGATTTCACCGGCATCCAGAATCCGGCAGCCCTCGGTGGTGAGGTGGAGATAGACAGGTTTCTCCGCCTTGCCTTCGATGATGACAACTTCATAGCCGGCGAACTTCAGCCATGCCCCGAAGTCCGCCCCGCACGCGGAACGCGCGAAGGCGCCGGTCAGGGGACTCCTGGTGCACACCATCCAGCGGGAAACCGCCTGCGCCATGCTGCCCGCCAGCGGGCCGGTAAGCATCAGCAGCTTGTTATCCTCGCCGAGGGGGTCGATGCCAGGGGCTATTTCGTCGTAGAGATACCTGATACCGTAACCCCTCCCCCCGATGAAGTCCCTCGCGATAGATTCCGGAACGGACTCTGTGCTTACTTTTCCGCTGGAAAGGTTCACCCTGAGCAGCTTGCCGGTATTCAGCGCCATGTGGTCCTCCTGACTTAACTACGAATATGTCTATTATAACGATGAAGCGTAAAAATATCTATATTACGAATTATATCATTTTATGCGCGTTCGTAATATTTCCGGCGTTATTTCATGAAGCTAAAACGGGTTCAACATAGCCCGGTATCTCAACCTGTGCCAGGCGGCCGACACGGCATAAATCACGATGAATCCCATCAAGACCATGATTAGCGCCAGTATGAACAGGCTGTAGACCACCCCCAGCGAGGACGCCGTGAGCGGCAGGAACTTCTCGCTGCCGAACCCGGTGATAAGCCCCAGGCAATTTATCAGCAGGAATATCAGGACGATGCAGCCCAGCCCGGACAGCGAGCCTTTAATATCGGATACGGAGAGCCTGATATTTGAGGCGACGCAGATGGAAAGATAGACGAATACCCAGAACTGCCAGCTGCCCAGGTTGGAGAGGGTGAATATGATTTTTACCAGGGCGAGTGACGAACTCTGGAAGACCGCCCAGTAATTACCAATCGACTGTCCTTCGCCGATTTCACTCACCTCGAAGATGATGGAGTCCCATACCTGAGAACTGTTCGGGATTAAGAAGTAAAACGTGGCGAACAGCACGGCGCAGCCGAGTATCACCGGCCCGATGCCGATGAAGAAATTCCCCAACACCGCCCAGGGATTCGTCTTACTCCAGGTGTGGGAAACGTACCCCAGCGTGCCCGTCACCGGGTCCGGCTTGAAGAATTGGATTTCCACGATTCTGTGGAGAAATATGATGCAGAACAGGGCGTGCCCCAGTTCGTGAATGGGCGTGCCCAGCCAGGCTACGAAATACACGCCCTTGCTGCCGAAGGACCTTTCCAGCGACCTGAAGGTAAGCTGCGAGATGAAATGAATGAGAAGCCCGAAAATGAAAACGCCGGCGAACAGGGAAGCCATCTGGCCCAGCGTGGCGAGGAGCAGGTCTTTGATGAATACCAGCACGGTCATATCGGTTGAATGATATCCGCACCGGATATGACTGTCAAGGGCGAACCTGCTACGTCAGATATTACGCGCCGTACGCGAGCCGGACGCCACGGCGTCCGCTATCAACAGCGGCTCCTGGCAGTCCCCGACGTTATAAATCTCCGGGACTTTCCCCTGGAGGCTCTCCGCCAGTTCCGTGTTCTTCATCAGGGGCAGGGCGGGTATGATGCTGTCGGCTTCCAGTGTCGTGGTCTCCCCTTCTTTCGTGATAAGCGTCAGACCCCTGTCCGTTATCTCCACGTACTCTTTCACGCCGGACATTACAGTTACGCCCTTCTGCCGGAACCACGTCATCATATAGCCGAGGTGAACGTCCACCATGCCTTCTCCGGGTCGCTCGGCTTTGTCCACGACGGTCACCTTCCTGCCCCGCTTGATGAGAAATTCCGCCAGTTCCAGTCCCTGTATGCCGCTGCCGATGACGACCACCCTTTTACCGACGGGCAGGTAGAACTTCGTCAACCGCCTCAAGGTCTCGGGCTTGAAAAATCTCAGGAAAAACTTCAGCCTCTGGTGCAGGTTGGCGTTGCTGATGACATTGCGCCCGTATATGCCGGGTATTCCCGGCGCGACCGGCACGCCGCCGGTGGCGAAGACTACCGCGTCCGGCTTGATTTTCTCAATCATCGCCGCGTCCGCTTCTTCACCGAGGTTTATCTTTACGCCCAGTCCGGTTATCTGACGCTCGAGATACCTGATGATTGCGGGCAGGTCTTCAATCTCCGTCCCTTTTACCATCGCCGCCATGGGGAGCAGTCCCCCCAGTTTCGGCGATTTCTCATAAAGCGTAACGTCATGTCCCCTCAATGCAGCCACCCTGGCCGCCTCCATACCGGCGGGTCCGCCGCCGACCACCACGACCTTCTTTTTCTTCTCCGCCCCGGTATACGTATTGAATTCCGTCCCCACATTGGCGTTGATGCGGCAGCGCCGGCTCCCCAGGCAGTTATCGCAGGCGGTACAGGGGGCGATGTCTTCCAGTCTGCCGGCAGCGACCTTGTTGGGGTACTCGGGGTCGGCTATCAGGCGCCGCGTCATGCCGACAAAGTCAATCCTGCCTTCTTCAATGGCTTTCTCCCCCAGCTCGGCGTCGAGCCTGCCGACCGTCATGACAGGGATAGACAGTTCCTTCTTGATTCCGCCCGCCAGTTGCACGTTCACCCCCGCCCCGTGGCGACTCCAGTCATATTCCGGTGGAAATTCCTTCATAGGCACGGGGCATTCCGGGTAGCAGAACAGTTCCGGGAGATAGGCGGCGACGTGACGTCCGAGCCAGTGGCTCCTCACATGGATGTTATCGGCGCCGCCTTCCTGTAATATCCCGGCTATCTTACGACTGTACTCGGGGGTCATGCATTGACTATCGTCAATACCCACGATGCGCCCGATTTCCATGCCGTTGATGCAGACGGAAACCGGGAAGTCCTGCCCCAAGCGCTTTTTAATCTGCTGGATAATCTCGGTCACGAATCGCGCCCGGTTTTCCGGGCTGCCGCCGTACTTGTCCTGGCGGCGGTTCCAGAAGGGTGAAAGGAAGTTATGTCCCAAATGGCTGCTGGCGGCGTTGATGTCCACGCCCTGAAAGCCCGCCTTTTCCGCGCGCACCGCCGCGCTGGCGAACTTGTCGACTATTTCCTCGATTTCCTCGATGGTCAGTTCGTGGGGAACCTCGTTATGAAAGTCGTTCTCCGAACTCATACTCACCGGCGAGGCGGCTATCGGCGGGCCGGGTGAAAGAGCCGTCGGCTCGAATATAATTCTCTGCCAGGGACCGTCGTGGTTCATCTGCATAAAGGTCGGGCAGTCGTGTTTACGGATGACCTGCGCAAGCTCGCTTAGTCCCTTGATATATTTATCGTCATCGATGCGGTACCGTGGTCTCCAGCGCGCCCCCAGGGGATAATCTACCGTGGGCGATTCCACAATCAGCAGGCCCACACCCCCTCTGGCTATGCCTTCGTAGTAAGCTTTAATCGATTCGTTCATGTGCATCTCGTCTTCATGCCACATGAACATCCCGGCGCCCGTCTTGACCATGCGGTTCCTGGTTTTAACCGACCCGATTTTACCGGGTTCGAGCAGTCTCTCAAATTGCCTGGCAGCGGTCATATAACTGTCTCCTTTTTTATTGATACACGCTTGAATACTATAGTTAAAACTGCCGGTAAAAGTCAAAAGGAGACGTACGGAAAGACAAGGTGAATATCAGGACAAAGGAACGGACTCACCGGTAAACGTCATACCGGACATCAGTTGAAAGCGTATGGGAGCAATATGTTTATAATCCCGCCGCCGCCAGGATATCCGGGACTACTTCCTCCCTGCCGATAGCCATAATGTGAACGCCGTCGCAGATAGACTCGTTCTTCAGAGTGGCGATAGTGCGTCCGGCGATTTCAATCCCCTTGCCCAGCATCTCTTCCTTGGGCGCCGCGGACAGCTCGTCGATGAGTTCCTGGGGCACGAAGATACCGGGGACGTTCGCCGTCATGTACCTCGCCATTCTCGCCGAGGACAGCAGGACGATTCCCGCCAGTATTTTAGTTTCGAACTTGCGGGCGTAGTCCATGAACTTCTTGAAATTATCCAGGTCGTAGATAGCCTGCGTCTGGAAAAACTCGGCGCCTGCCTCCACTTTTTTCTCGAATTTAATCAACTGCGGTTCGACCGGCTGCGCCTCGGGGGTAACGATTGCCCCGGCGCAGAACTCCACGCCACCGTCAAGCTCGTTGCCGCCCAGGTCCTGCCCGTCCATCAACTGGTGAATAGCTACTAAAAGCTGCAACGAATCGAGGTCGAAGACGCCCTTCGCCTCTTTATGGTCGCCCACCGGCACGGCGTCGCCGGTAAGGCAGAGTACGTTTTTAATACCGCGGCTGTACGCGAAGAGGAGGTCTGCCTCCAGCGCCATGCGATTTCGGTCGCGGCAGGTCATCTGCATGATGGGCTCGCCGCCTTTTTCGATAATCGCCAGCGCGCCGCCCAGCGAGGGGAAACGCATCACCGAACTCTGGTGGTCGGTAACATTCAGCGCGTCCACTTTATCCTTGAGAAGGTCGATATGGTGCAGAAATTTTTCCAGGTTCGTTCCCTTGGGCGGAGCGACCTCACTGGTGACGACGAACTTGCCGGACTCAAGGGCTTCTTTAAAACGTGATACCATTATCCTTACCCCCTCAACTTATCTTCACGGACCTCGGCCTGAGCGCGACGTGGTGATTACGCGGCGGCTGGTAGGCACGCATCAGGTCGAGCCTGCCCTGCTCTTTAAGTCGATTGTAAATCAGCGTCCAGGCGCAGTCCTTTTCCTTATCTACCTCACACTTGCCGTTATTGGTGCCGCCGCAGGGTCCGTTGACCAGTCCCTTGTGACAGGCAGTAATGGGGCAGATGCCCGCCGTCATGCCGAGCAGGCACTGGCCGCACTGGTCGCAGGCTTCACGGAAATACCCGGGCGTCTCCTCGACGCCGATAAATAACGTGTCCACCGCCGGAATAACCGGAATTCCCAGGTTCAGGCTCATGCGGTGCACGCCCAGAGCGCAGCTCATGGAGAGGACGGCGTCGGCGCTGCGGATGAACTGCTCGTTTTCTTTCATGGATACATCTGTCATGTCATCGCAGGCGGTGGGAATGACCGTGGTGCCGGTAACACGCTTGCCCATCTCCTGGAGTCGTCCCTTCATCTCCTCCACCTGTTCGACGCCGCCGGTGCTGGTCATGGTGGTGCAGGTGCCACAGCCCACCACGAATATCTTGTCCAGCCCCTTGAGACTTTCCTGTATTTCCTCTATCGGTTTCTGTTTGGTTATCGACTTCATTTCATACCCCTCCCGTTCCTTTCATCATTGTCGGGCTTGACCCGACAATCTAGACCGCCACTCCTCCCCTGGGTTCCCGTTTTCACGGGAATGACGTTGTGAGAGTGCGGATTCCCGCCGGAGTATATCCCGATTCATCGGGGTGGGAATGACAGTTGGATTATTAACTCTCAAGGTCGCACCTCAGGCACCGTTTGGCTTCACGCCGGGCGACCTCCTCGGAAAAGCCGAGCTCTATTTCCTCAAAGCTGGCGCGCCTGTCCGCCAGAGGCAGCGTTTTTACCTGTGTCCGCGGTTTCAACTCCCATGACTCATCGAGTTCTTGAGTGGTACCTTCGGCAACCACATCCGTTTTACGGTCGTATATCTCCACCCGGGAATCATCGCCCCGGAGGTACTTATCGATGGCGATAGCTCCTCTCCTCCCGGCGGCGATAGCCTCGACGACCATGCCCGGTCCGGTAACGAAGTCGCCGCCGGCGAAGACGCCGGGGACATTGGTCACCAGGGAATTGCTGTCCACCACCAGGGTTTCCCACCGGGTGCGCTCCAGCTCGCTGTCCGCCGGCAGGAAGGAAAGGTCAGGCGCCTGCCCTACGGCGGCGATAACCGTATCCGCCTCGGCGGTAAACTCCGAGCCGGGGATGGGAACGGGGCGCCGCCGTCCGCTTTCGTCGGGCTCTCCCAGCTTCATCTTGATGCACTGGAGACCCGTAATTTTCCAGTTATCGCTGGTTATCCGGGTGGGATTGGCAAGGAAATTGATATTAACACCTTCGGCGACGGCTTCATCGTACTCGATTTCCGATACGGGCATCTCATCGCGGGAGCGGCGGTAATAGATACTGGTTTTCTCGGCACCGAGGCGCAGGGAGGTCCGGGCGGCATCAAGGGCTACGTTGCCGCCCCCGATGATAGCCACCCGCTTGCCGACCTTTATGTCCCTGCCCAGCCTGATGTCCCGGAGAAATCTCAAGCCGTAATACAGCCCCTCGATATCCTCGACCTCTCCGGGTATGCCCAGTCGCTGGCTCCGCTGGGCACCGGCGGCAATGAAGACGGAAGCAAAGCCGTCCTCCTTTAATTTCTCTACGGTAAAATTGGTATTGACGGGCGTGTTATATTTAATCTCTACTCCGCTTTTGGTGATATAATCGATGTCCTGCTGGATGGCGGCGTGCGGCAAACGGAACTCCGGTATAGCCACTGAAAGCATGCCGCCGCCCACGGGGAGGGCTTCGAACACGGTTACCTTGTAGCCGGATTGCGCCAGGAAGTAAGCGCAGGCAAGACCGGTGGGACCCGCCCCCACCACGGCTATCTTCTCCTTCTTCGTCACGGGGAAGGGCTCGATATCGCCGTTTTCCGAGCCGTGCTCCGCATACCAGTCGGCGGCGAAGCGCTTCAGCGTCCTTATCGCCACGGGGTCGTCCAGCTCGCCGCGGCGGCAGCGCCCTTCACAGGGGTGGTGGCAGATACGCCCGCACACGGCGGCGAAGGGATTGCGCTCGCGGATGGTTTCGATAGCCGATTTATAATCGCCGTCGGCGATGTAAGCGATATATTTAGGGATATTGATGCCCGCCGGGCAGGTATGCTGGCAGGGGGATATCATCAGGGCTTCGCAGACGGCAGCCGGGCACTTCTTTTCCCTGATATGCGCCTCGTACTCCTCGCGGAAGTAGTTGATGGTGGAGAGAATCGGGTTAGGCGCCGTCTGTCCCAGTCCGCACAGGGAGCACTCCTTGACCGTTTTAGCGATAGCAAGCAGGGCATCGATGTCCTCGTCGTTCCCCATGCCTTCAGTAATGCGCGTAAGTATCTCCAGCATCTGCCGGGTACCCAGCCGGCAGGGGGTACATTTGCCGCAGGACTCGGTCTGGGTGAAATTGATAAAGAACCGCGCCACTTCCACCATACAGGTGGCTTCGTCCATGACCACCATGCCACCGGAGCCCATAATCGACCCCAGTCCGGCGAGGGTCTCGTACTCAATGGGCGTTTCTATAAAGCGGGCCGGAATACAGCCCCCGGAAGGGCCGCCGGTCTGTACCGCCTTGAGTTTACGTTCGCGGGGGATACCGCCGCCCACATTATAGACTATATGGGAGAGGGGCGTGCCCATGGGCACCTCGACCAGCCCGCTGTTGGCGATTTTAC
>JAFGPF010000039.1 GCA_016926115.1 Dehalococcoidales bacterium
AGTATTGAATAAACCCCTGTTATCAGGAAGATAAGGTTTGGGTAACACCGGTAGTATTCGATACTTCGCAGGGACAGCTCCTGCCTGCGGGATTTTAGAAAAGTGGTAAGCAACCGGGAAAAAGTATTTTTGGCGAGAGCGTACAGTAGCCGCGCCTGCCGGGGATACTAAAAGCCTCCCAGGCTCTGACTCCCCCAGTTGTGGTTGTCCCGGTAAGACCACTGCCTTTTCTCTTTCATATCGATGGCGGTATTGCCGATATCATTCCCGATGCATAAGCTGATGATTACGGAGTTCGGGTCGGTCATATCGCTGAGGTCGGCATTATCTATGCTGAAGTCGAAAGTGCCCTTCTTCCAGTTGATGGTCATGTCCTTGATGCCGCCCGGAATGTGATGCGGTCTCTGGTACGTCCATCTTTTGTTCTTTTTACTTCCTCTTTCCTGCATAGTGATTATCTCGGTAAACGGCCCCACGGTGACGGTGACGTCCTCTGAAATGTCAACCCCGTCCCCGTTGATAAGGTCGAGTTCCAGGTTCCCCGCCACCTGAGCCCGGTCGTCTCCCGGTTCATTGAAGTTGATTTGGGCATTTTCAATCTCAAACCTGCTCATGGGAACAAATTGGTTCATCAACGCCGCTATTTCTTGAGCGTTCAGCGCCCGCGGCCAGATATATACCTCGTCGATGGTACTTTTCAGCCAGCCATCGGCTTTTCCCTGCCGGTTGGTGAGTAGCTGCCCGTGATTGGTTAGCGGTTGGTTATAGTCCCCGGTGGCGACCGGAATGCCGTTTTCGTATATCTTCATATTGCCGGAAGGTAAGTTACTGTCGTAGACATAGGTGACATGTATCCATTGGCCCGGCTCTCCAGCCATGGCGACCTTCAGCGTGGCGGAATCGCTGTTGAGTCTTAGACGCCACATATTCGGCTCAGTGTAGTCAACACCTACTTCATAAGCGTAGGTGCTGGAATCTATGGAGTGTGACAGGAAACGCTCGAACGTTGTTTTATCGGCTCTGTTGACCCAGAGCGTAATAGTCAGTTCATCGATTAACTCAAGTGAATCATCCGAACCGAAATTAACATAGTCATCCACTCCATCGAAATTTAGCGCGTTGCCATATTTGCCGCTTACCCAGCAGGTGGCCGTATCCATGTTATTCAGGGTGCCGTGGTTATTGTTGCCGCTGCTGTCGGCGGCGGTTGTTCCGCTGCTTTCGTTGAGGTGCCATACCGCAACTGCCGGAGCATCCCCGCTTGCCCCGGCTATGGTTACCGGTATCACCAGCAGGGAGAGGAGTACCGCCGTACTTAGTATGATAATCAGGGTTCTTTTCATCGCGCTATCTCCTTATGTTATTTGGCGGGAGCGCATGGGAGTCGAACCCACCGAAGACATCATAAATGCCCCCCAACGGATTTGAAGTCCGCGAAGCCCACCGGGACTCATCCGCTCCCTTGACTCTTAAAGAATATATTACCAGATTATATAGTATCAGCACCATCCGGCGGCTTTATCACCACCTCGCCCCTCTTGCGGTAAACCGCCTTCGCCAGCCAGATGCTCAACTCGTACAGGATAATCAGCGGCACGGCCACCAGGCTCTGGTTAATGGGGTCGAAGGTGGGTGTGATGATAGCGGCGAGGATAAAGGCGACTATTATGGATATCTTGCGTTTGCTCGCCAGCCACTGCGGCGTGACTATGCCCATCCGCGCCAGGAACGTGGTCGCCACCGGCAGCTCGAACACCAGCCCGATGGCTATCAGCAATCGGGTAATAATGCCGATGTAGTTGCCGACTTTTATCATTGGCGTGGCGATATCGCTGCCGAAGGTATACAGGAACCCTATTGCCGGCGGAATCAGGATAAAGTACCCGAAGACCACGCCTCCCAGGAACATGACGGTAATCCAGGGCAGGATGATGTAGACGTACCTCTCCTCTTTCTGTGTAAGCGCCGGTTTGATAAAGAGGATTGCCTGCACCGTCAGGTAGGGAATGGCGAGGATAAGCCCGCTGGCGAGGCACACCCGCATGATGGTGCCTATCATCTCCGTCAGTTCGGTGAAAATAAGGTCGATGCCCTGTGCCGGGCGGATGAGTATCCAGAATATCCACTCGTAGAAGATGAAGGAGATGACTGCCCCCGCGGCGACGGCGATGACGCTGCGGATAAGCCGCTTGCGCAGTTCCTGGAAATGACCGAGGAGGGTGAGTTTCTGTTCGCCTTCAGCCATCGTCAGGGCTGCCTCTCCGTATCGGATTTCGGTCCCTCTTCGCTCGTGGCTGACGGCGGCTGGATTTTCCTTTCTTCTTTTGGCGGTTCTTTTTTATCGCTGTCCAGTTCCCGGGTGACCGCCGTAGTGAGGTCGGTGCTGTATTTCCTGATGGCGCGCACCGTCTTTCCCAGAGTCTTGGCAAAGTCGGTAAGTTTGCCCGGCCCCAGTACTATCAGCGCTAGAATGATGATTAGCAGTATCTCCCATGGACCTATGCCGAGAAATCCCATCCCTCACCTTTTATGTACGTTATCCTTACCGATGACGACTGGCAAGGATAGTAATTTATAGACTTTATGTTCCTGCGGAGTAGATGTAAGGTTAGCTTTTGGCGGTTTTCTTTCTCGTGGTTTTCTTCGGAGCGGCGGCAACTGTTTGCTTGTCTTTTTCTTCCTCTTCCTCGTCTTCCCCTGCCGAGCTTTTCTTAAATGAGCGTATTCCCTTGCCGATGGCGCTGCCTACCTGGGGCAGCTTTCCCACGCCGAAGACGATGAGGATTATCACCAGTATCAAAGCTATCTCCCACGGCCCCATTTTGAATGGCATTGTGTGTCCCTCCTGCCTGTGTACTAACCTCTGTAATTATACAGGTGTCCTGCAATCTTGTCTATCGGGAGTTACGGCAGACCTATTTCTCTCATGACTACTTTCACTATTTCCGGTAGTTTTTTCCGGAGTTCGTACGAGAGCTCCGTCCCGTACTCTATTTTATACGGCTCGATGCCGATGATGATGGTTTCCTTCGGTTCATTCCCGGAAAGCCTGATGAGACGGAGGTTCTCCACTACGCCCATCTCGTGCGCCGACGCCAGAATGGCTCTGTCATCGGCGAGGTCTTCCGGCTTGAAGCGGTAAATCGTTCCCGGCTCGCCGCCCGCCTTGGCGGCATCGACGATTATCAGCTTGTCTCCCACCCGCGTGTAAGCAATCAGGTCCGGCGACGTTCCCCCGTCCACGAGCTTGACGTCGGCGGGGAGTTCCCGCTCCTGCAATGCCTGCACGGCGTGGATGCCGACCCCCTCGTCGGTAAGCAGCAGGTTGCCCACGCCGATTACCACGATTCTGGGGGTTGTTTCCGGTTCGTTTGAAGTCATAACGTTAACAGATTCTTGGCAGCAGTTCGCCGACCGGTATATCCACGATGCGTGATGCGCCCAGCCGGGTTTTCATGACCACCTGTCCGGGATGCTCCGCCGTCACCTCCCCGATGATTACCGCGTTCCCCCCGTATTTATGCTTCTTCATCGTCGCCAGCACGGCGTCCGCGTCTTCCGGGGCGACCGCCGCCGCCAGCTTGCCTTCGCTAGCGATGTACAGGGGGTCGAACCCTAAGAACTCGCAGGCGGCCAGCACCGCCCTGTCCACGGGGATTTTGTCCTCTTCTATAATGATTCCCACTTTCGACTGCCCCGCGAAGTCGTTGAGCGTGGTGGCAAGCCCGCCGCGGGTGGGGTCGCGTAGACTATGGATGTTATTAGATATCGCCAGTATGTCCGCAACCAGCCCGTTCAACGGGGCGCAGTCGCTGGGAACGGGAGTCTTGAACTTGAGACCTTCCCGCTGGCTTAATACGGCGATGCCGTGGTCGCCGATGTTACCGTTGAGGATAATTTTATCGCCGGTTCGGGCGTTGGCGGCGGAAATATCCGCTCCCTCCGGCACGACGCCGACACCCGCTGTATTGATGAACAGTCTATCGGCGCTGCCTTGATTGACCACCTTGGTATCGCCGGTGACGATTTTTACCCCGGCTTCCGCAGCGGCTTCCCGGATTGAGGTCAGTATCTTTTTAAGGTCAGCAACGGCTAAACCTTCCTCGATGATGAATGCCAGGCTGAAATATAAGGGTTTCGCACCGCTCATGGCGAGGTCGTTGACCGTGCCGCATACCGCCAGCTTCCCGATGTCTCCTCCGGCGAAGAAGAGGGGATTGACCGTGTAGCTGTCCGTGGTGAAGGCCAGCCGCCCGCTGACTTCGAAGATGGCGGAATCGTCCAGCCTTTCCAGTATCGGATTGGCCAGGTCGGGCAGGAAGCTCTTTATCAGGTCCTGGCTGAGCTTGCCGCCGCTGCCGTGCGCCAGCAGGATTTTATCTTCCATTTGACGATGATTCTCCAAAAATCGTACTGAAATCTCCTTTATAACTACCTCGTTCCGGGAAGCCTGCTTTGACCAACTTATAAAAAGTCGGTGTAAATCCGTAGTCGGTAAGTTTGTCAACGGGAACCATGATTATCTCACGTATTCTCTTCGATGAGCTTGACGCATGCTTATCTTCGTGTGTCCAGTTGATCGTGTTCGGTTTTTCACCTGTTATATCAATCAGAAAGGTCATGTGTAATACGTGATTGTCTTTAGTAAACCTGTCGCATACATAGAGTAATTCCTTAACGGAAATATCTAGTCCCGTCTCTTCTTTAAGTTCACGCATGAGGCATTTTTCTACTGTTTCGCCGGGTTCCAGACTGCCGCCCGGCAAAGACCAGTGTCGTGTTTCCGTAACGTCCTGCTTGACTAGGAGAATTTTCCCGTCTTCTATGAGTATTCCAGTCGGACGTACCATCAGGTTAATCATAATGAACTATTCCGCAGAACGACTATCTCCGTAATGGTAATAGGTGGCGCAGCTTCCCTCCGATGATACCATGCAGGGCCCCACCGGGTGCTCCGGCGTGCAGGTCTTACGGAATAGTCCGCAGTCAAGGGGCGTGCTGATGCCTCTTAAGATGCTCCCGCAGATACAGCCCTTCGGCTCTACGGTAGGACCGGGGTCTATCTTGAAGTTCTTTTCGGCA
Organism: Dehalococcoidales bacterium; assembly: GCA_016926115.1. Next base: position 5,083 of record JAFGPF010000039.1, read on the forward strand.
TCGTATTTTTCGTATTTTTCCTTGAGTTGCAGTCCGCTGCCTGGCACGACGCCGATGCCCCGCCAATTGGCCTCCCCGATTTCAAAGACGCTTTCCATCAGGCGGATGGCGGGTATGTTCCCCTCCGCCTTTACCCCACGTTTATATGTAATCTCCACCCTCGGCTGTCCGCTTTCTATCTGCTCCACCAGCCTGTCCACCGCCAGCAGGATATCCAGCGGTTCGAAGCCGGAGACCGCGCAGGCGATTTTATAGTCATTGGCGATGAATTCATAGGGGCGGGCGCCGATAATGGCGCTGACGTGTCCCGGGCAGATTATCCCCCCGAGATTGACCTCCCCCAGGTCGAGGATGGCTTTCATGATGGGTGGGCAGACCTTGTGGAGGGACAGGACGTAGTAATTGCTTATTTTTTCCTGTTCCGCCTGTAAAATGGAAGCGGCGATGGTCGGGGCCGTGGTCTCGAAGCCGATGCCGATGAATATGACCGATTTTTTCGGGTTATCACGTGCTATGGCCAGGGCGTCCTGCGACGAGTAGACGATGCGTACATCGGCGCCCTCGGCTTTGGCTTTTTGCAGGCTGGAACGACTTCCCGGCACCCGCACCATGTCTCCGAAACTCGTAATAATGACGTCGGGCAGGTGCCCCAGGGCGATGGCTTTATCCAGGTCAGCGCTGGCGGTGACACAGACGGGACAGCCCGGCCCGGAGAGCATCTCTATATTATCGGGCAGGAGCTGGCGCAGGCCGTGCTTGAAGATGGCCACCGTATGCCCCCCGCAGAACTCCATGAGACGGGTGGGTTTGTGGGAACGTTTGTGAATCCTCTCCAGCAGCTTCTTCCCCAGTTCCGGGTCGCGGTATTCCTCGACGAATTTCAATTAAGTGAACCTCTCCCCCTGTGTCCCCCTTTCCTGGCAAGGTTATCAGGAGAGGGGGAGGTTTGAAAAGAGGGGCTTCGCCCCTCTTAGACTCCCTTTTAGCTCGCTTCGCCCAGTTCCTTCAGCAGTTTCAGAGTTTCCTCCGCCTCGGCAGGGTTGATAACGCTGATGGCGTAGCCGGTGTGCATCAGCACGTAGTCGCCCACCCTGGCGTCCGGCGTAAGCTGCAGGCTGACGTCCCGCGTCACCCCCTCGATGTCCACCTCCGCCTGTTGGCCGTTTATCGTCTTTATTAATGCGGGTATAGCCAGACACATGGTTTTTGTCCTTTCACTTGGCTAACTGCCTTTCCCAATCGTCCTTGACGTCCTTGATTTCTTTGCCGATGCGGAACGCTGGGCCCAGAAACTCGCCGACCTTGTTATACGTACCGGCCGGATATGTCATATATATGATGGGGTCGATTTTACCGGCATCCGGTTTACCGTCGGTCATGCAGTTATCGGAGACGAGTATCTCCTTAATAGGGCCGGCTATCAGATAATGGCTGCCCAGTTTCAGGATATGCTCTGCCGTGCAGCCGATGTTGACCGGGCACTGCTCAATGTACGGTGCGCCGGGGATTTCTCCGTAAAATACCTTGTAATTACAATCTTTAGCTTTGTCGGTCTTCGCACCGGTGGCAATCCCGCAATAATCCGTTTCTTTGACCAGGGAAGTATCCGGAATATTGACGGAGAAGGCCATGTTCTGCCGGACGCCTTTTAAGGAATGTCGCACCTGGTTCAAGGCGATTGCCATCCAGGGTGGGGTGCCGCAGGCTATGGTAATCCAGGCTACGGTAACAAAGTCGGGCTTGCCGTCTACGTCCGCCCCGACCATTACCGTGGGGTGGGGAAAGAGCAGGGGCATCACATCAATCTTCGTCTTTTTCATCTTCTTCCTCCTGGTCTTCCTTGTTGGAAAAATGCGCGATAGCCACCTGCCCCAGCGATATACCGCCGTCGTTACAGGGTACCTGCCGGTGGGTATATACCTCGAATTCCGCCGATTCCAGCAGGTCGACAGCCTTCCTGAGCAGCAGCCGGTTCTGGAAGACCCCGCCGCTCAATGCCACCCCGTTGATGCCCGTCTTGGGGGATATTTTCTGGCATATCTCCAGTATCATCTGGGCTACCGTGTTATGGAACCGCGCCGCGATTCTTGCCTTTGGCGTCCGGTTATGCAGGTCGTTGACTATCGCGGCAAGTAAATCGTGCACCTTAATCGTGTTGATATCCTCGTTCTTCGTCACGGAGAACGGGTAACGGGCGGACTCGTTAACGGCTTTACCGGCGAGCGTTTCCAGGTCGATTGCCGCCTGGGCTTCGTATTCGATTATGCCCCTAACTCCGATGAGAGCCGATACTGCGTCGAAGAGACGTCCCATGCTCGAGGTCAGCGGGGCGTTGATGCCCTGTTCTATCTGGCTCCGGATGATATCGATTTCCCCGGGGTCGATATTCTTCAGGAACGGCAGCTGCCGGTCGAGTTCAATGCCCAGCGCCAGCAGGTAGCCGATTGCCGTGCGGTAAGGTCTCTTGATGGCCTGCGCGCCGCCGGGCAGCGGCAGGTATTCCAGGTATTCCATGCGCTGGAACCCGGTATAGTCCCCCACCAGGAATTCGCCGCCCCAGATATGCCCGTCCGTGCCGTAGCCCGTCCCGTCGAAGGCCACCCCGATGACCGGTCCCTCCACTCCGTTCTCCGCCATGCAGCTGGCTACGTGGGCGTGATGGTGCTGCACAGGAACGGGCTTAATGCCCTCTTTCTCCGCCAGTTCCACGGCGTACTTGGTGGGCAGGTACTCCGGGTGCATGTCGTGGGCGATGAATTCGGGGTCAATTCTGAACAGCTTTTTATAAAGCGCTATCGTGTTTTCGTAATGTTCCAGCGTCTCCATGTTTTCCATGTCGCCAATGTGCTGACTGACGAAGGCGAAGTTGTCCCGCGTCAGGCAGAAGGTGTTCTTTTCCTCGGCGCCGCATGCCAGTATCTGGCGGCTCTCGTACGGCAGGTGGATGGGGTAGGGGGCGTAGCCGCGGGCGCGCCGGACGAACTGCGGGGCGTCCCTCTCTATAATCATAACGCTGTCGTCGTAGCGGGCGTAGATGTCCCGGTTGTGCATGACGAAGTAGTCGGCGATATCGCCCAGTCGGTGCAGCGCCTCGTCGTTGTCCTTGGCAATCGGTTCCTCGCTGATGTTGCCGCTGGTCATTACCAGCGGACGCCGGATTTCCCTTATAATCAGGTGATGCAGGGGGGTATAGGGGAGCATCACGCCCAGGTAGCTCAAGCCCGGCGCCACGGCTTTGGTTACGGGCGATTCTGGCTTCCACTTCATCAGGACGATGGGACCGCCCGGCGATATAAGCAGTTTTTCTTCCTCGATGCTGACCTCGCAATGCCGCATGACCTCGTCCAGCGTCGATATCATTACCGCCAGCGGCTTGGCGGGCCGGTTCTTGCGCTGGCGCAGTCGGTTGACCGTCGACTGGCTGGTGGCGTCGCAGGCCAGCAGGAAGCCCCCCAGCCCTTTGACCGCCGCTATCTTGCCTGCTTTCAGCAGTTCGCAGGCTTTGACGATTACGTCGTCGCATTGTACCGGATTGCCCTTGGCATCTACCAGTTCCAGCTGCGGTCCGCACGACGGGCAGGCGTTGGGCTGGGCGTGAAAACGACGGTCTGTTGGGTCGTCGTATTCCTTCTGGCATTCCGGGCACATCCGGAAGGCTTTCATAGTAGTGCCGGGGCGGTCGTAGGGTATATCCTCGATTATCGTAAAGCGTGGCCCGCAGTTAGTGCAGTTGGTAAAGGGGTAACGGTAACGCCGGTCGGCGGGGTCGAAAATCTCGTGCAGGCAGTCCGGGCAGGTGGCGATGTCAGGGGAAACCAGCTGGTACTTGCCCTCCTCGGAAATGCTGTGCCGGATTTCGAACTTCTCGTGGTTCGCCGGCAGGCCCACCGTTACGGTGATATTTTCGATTTGTGACAGCGGCGGCGCCTGCTCGCGGATTCCCCGGAGGAACCGTTCAATCTCCCTCGTTTCCCCCTCCACCTCTATCCTTACGTCCTCCGAGGTATTGCATACCCAGCCGCAGAGGTTGTGCCCGGTGGCGAGTTGATAGATGAAAGGTCGGAAGCCGACCCCCTGCACCACCCCTCTGACGCTGATGTTGACGAGGCTGACAGTCGGTGATTTTGCCATACTACTTTTTTTTCTTATCTTTTACGGCGGATTCCAGCCAGTCCACCCAGGCGTCCATCCCCTCGCCGGTCTTGCAGGAGACGGGGAACATGATGACGTCCGGGTTCAGCCCGGTGACCGTTTTCTTGAAATTCTCCATATCGTAGTCGAGGTGCGGCTTGAGGTCTATCTTATTGAGGAGTACCACGTCGCTGTCGGCGAACATAGCCGGGTATTTATACGGCTTGTCGTCGCCCTCCGGCATGCTGGAAATCATGACACGCTTGTCCTCTCCCAGCAAAAACGCGTTGGGGCAGATGAGGTTGCCGACGTTCTCGATGAACAGCAGGTCCGTGTCTTCCAGGGGAAGGCCGTTCAGGGCGGGTTCGACCATGTTGGCATCGAGGTGGCAGCCGCCGGCGGTGTTGATTTGAATGACGGGTATGCCCATGGCGTTGATTTTATCAGCATCCACGCTGGAGGCCACGTCTCCCTCGATGACCGCTATGCCGAACTTGTCCTTCAGGTGGTTAATCGTACTTATAATGAGACTGGTCTTGCCCGCGCCCGGCGATGACATGATGTTGACGGTCATCACGCCGTAGCCGTCCAGTCGGTTCTTGTTAACCCTTGCTTTTTCTTCGTTGGCGCCGAGGATATCCTCGCCCACGGTTATCACTTTTACGCTCATTTACTCCACCTCGATACTTTCCATATAGCATTCCCGCCCCGATATTATATCGATAGCTGCTTCGTGGCACACGGGGCATGCCCAGCTGCCGTTCTCGGGTGTGAAAATTTTATCGCACGTGTAGCAGCGTACCTGTGTCGGCTTCGTCTCGAAGATAAGTTCCGCTCCATTGGCGATGGTGTCCCGGCTGATGGCGTCGAAGTAGAACTTCACGCAATCGCCGACAACCCCGGACAGTTCTCCCACCACCAGGTTGATGCGGGTAATCTTGCCGGCGCCGGCTTCGTTTGCCTTTTCCAGCGCCAGGTTCAACATACTTTCCGTGATGCTGTATTCGTGCATAATGCTACGGCTTGTTATCGGAAAGGAACGGGTGTCACCATTTACATTATAGTCCAGCGAGCGTGAGGGGGCAAATAGGAGGAGTAATTTAGCCTCTCACCACCCCTCGGTGATATCTTTTCCCACCCGAGCCGCCCCGTATCATTCCCGGCTTATCCCGCAAAAGGTCTCCGCACCATCTCTCAATATGGGGTGTTTAAGAGGGGCGTAACCCCTCTTTCTTTTATTCCCCCTTCCCTTTATAAATACCCAAGGGAAGGGGGATAGGTTCACCAAAAAAGTGGGTAAGGTACAAAAAAACAGGTACTTAAAGACAAAAAATGTCATTCCTTCAATTTACTTATGTCTCCTGCTGTGCTATAATTTGCCTTGTAACTAATAATAAAAAGTAAAGAGGAAAATGTTGGACAAAGAGAGAAAAGCCGAAATCATCGGCGAACATCAGGCTCGTGAGGGAGATACCGGCTCCACCGAAGTGCAGGTGGCGTTACTCACCGAGCGTATCAATCAGCTAACCACACATATGACAGCCAACCGTCATGACTATCATACCCAGCGGGGCTTGCTCAAGCTTGTAGGGCAGAGGCGAAGGCTTTTAGCTTATCTCAGCCGGGAGGACGTAGGGCGGTATAATAAACTCATTAAGAAGTTAGGGCTGCGTAAGTAAAGCCTTTATTGGAGGAGGAGTAATCCATTGGAACCACAATCTTTTCGTTGCGACATTGGCGGTCGTGAACTCACCATCGAAACAGGCAAGCTCGCCCAGCAAGCCAGCGCGGCGGTAACCATACGCTACGGCGAAACAGTCGTCCTGGTAACGATGTGCTTCAACAGGGAAGCCAGGGAAGGGGTCGATTTCCTTCCCCTCACCATCGACTATGAAGAACGATTGTACGCCGCCGGGAAAATACCCGGCGGTTTTATCAGGAGGGAGGGTCGCCCCAGTGAGGCGGCGGTACTCGCCTGCCGGCAGACGGACCGACCTATCCGACCGCTGCTGCCCAAGACCTGGCACAGCGATATCCAGATAATCACCACGGTGCTTTCCGCCGATCTTGAGAACGACCCGGATATACTTTCGGTGCTCGGAGCCTCGGCGTGCCTGACACTTTCAGAACTACCTTTCGACGGCCCGGTGGGCGCCATCAACGTCGGCTATATCAACGGCGAACTGGTGCTGAATCCCCTGATGGCGCAGCTGGAAGAAAGCCAGCTCGATCTCATTGTCGTCAGTACCCGGGAAAAAGTCATCATGGTGGAAGCGGGGGCGAAAGAAGTCTCCGAGGACATCGTGCTGGAGGCGATTAAGCTCGCCCACGAAGCAAACCAGGGTATCATCAAGCTCCAGGAACAGCTCCGGGAGGTGGTGGGCAAGCCCAAGTTATCCGTCCCAGAGGAAGAAGTAAACGCGGAGGCGGCGGAGGCGCTGGGTAAACTCGTCGATGAGAAAATCGAACAGATACTCGGCGAAGCGGACAAGGAAAAGCGCGAGCAGATGCTCAACGAGTTGATAACGGAAGTCAGCCAGAACCTTGCCGAGACCTATTCCGAGAAGGATATACTGGCTGCCCTCGACGTTAAAGTCAAGGCCGAACTAAGGTCGGGCATACTGGAAAAGGGACAGCGTATCGGCGGACGCGGCATTACGGAGATCCGGCCGCTTTACTGCGAGGTGGGACTGCTGCCGCGTACCCACGGCTCCGGCCTGTTCTCGCGGGGACAGACCCAGGTATTGACCATTACCACCTTGGGCTCCACCCGCAAGGAGCAGATGCTGGACGGACTGGGTATCGAGGAAAGTAAACGCTTCATGCACCACTATAACTTCCCCGGGTTTTCCACCGGCGAGGTAAGGCGTGTCGGCTCAACCAGCCGCCGTGAGATAGGTCACGGCGCCCTGGCGGAGAGGGCGCTGCTGCCGGTGCTGCCTTCCGATGAGGACTTTCCCTATGCCATACGGCTCGTCTCGGAAGTCCTGAGCTCCAACGGCAGTACTTCGATGGCAAGTGTCTGCGCCGGTAGCCTTTCGCTGATGGACGCGGGCATACCGGTCAAGAAAGCCGTGGCGGGTATCGCCATGGGACTGATTACCGGCGACGACGGCAAGTTCGTGGTGCTGACCGACCTCGAAGGGCAGGAAGACTTCAACGGCGATATGGACTTTAAAATCGCCGGCACCCGCGACGGCATTACGGCGATTCAGATGGATACCAAGCTCAAGGGCCTGACTCTTGAGATTGTGGAAAAGACGCTGGCTCAGGCAAGAGAGGGACGCATGGTAATCCTCGACAAGATGGCGGAGACCATCGATTCCAGCCGGCCGGACGTCAGTCCTTACGCGCCGCGGATGACCAAGATACAGATAGACCCGAGTAAAATCGGGGCGGTTATCGGCACCGGCGGCAAGACCATCCGGTCTATCATCGAGGAGACCAAGACGACCATCGACGTTAACGACGACGGCACCGTGGTAATCGGCTCGCCGGACATGGAAGCCACACAGAAAGCCGTTGCCATTATCGAAGGGCTTACCCGCGAGGCGGAAATCGGGGATATCTTTACCGGCAAGGTATCGCGTATCCTGGACTTCGGCGCTATGGTGGAGATTCTCCCCGGCAAGGACGGGCTGGTGCATATCAGCGAACTGGCGGACTACCGCGTGAACAAGGTGGAAGACGAGGTGAAAATCGGCGACGAGGTTACCGTCAAGGTAATCGCCATCGATAACTTGGGCAGGGTTAACCTGTCGCGGCGTGCTGTATTTGAAGAAGGTACGGAAAAGGCTGCCGCCCGCGAAAGCGCGCGTCAGGAAAGGCGCGGCGGCTCCGGCGGTTTTCGTAATAACCGACCGCGCTATTCCGATAGAGACCGCCAGCCTAGGTCGGACCGAGGTCCTTCGCGTCCTCCTTATAAACGCAACTAATATCTTTCCCATTCTTTAACGAGGAGTTCTGTTATGGAACGGATTAAGGTAGTGGTATATGGAGCGTCAGGCAGGGTGGGGCAGGAAGTGGTAAAAGCCGTCTGCAACGATGCTGAAACGCAGCTGGTCGGGTGTGTCGATGTCAAGGTGACGGCGGAGCAGTTGCCTCTGCCGGACGGTTCGGGCACAGTGCCTTTCTCAACTGACATCGCCGCCATCATCGAAAGCTGCCAGCCGGACGTCATCGTCGATTTCAGTGTTGCGGCGGCCTCCATGCCTGCCGTGCGTGCGGCGTCGAAACGCGGTGTCAATATGGTTATCGGCACCACCGGCTTTTCCGCCATCGACCTGGATGAAATACAGAAGCTGGCGGAAGCCAACGAAGTTGGCATCGTGGTGGCGCCAAATTTCGCCCTCGGCGCCGTTTTGATGATGCACCTGGCGAAAATCGCCGGGAAATACCTGGACCACGCGGAAATTATAGAACTGCACCACGACCGCAAGCTGGACGCGCCCTCCGGGACCTCCCAGACCACCGCCCGGGACATGGTCGCCGCCAGGGGCAAGCCTTTCCTGCCGCCGGCGGTGGTGGGTGAGGACTCGCCGGCTCGCGGTAATACCATCGACGGCATTAACATACACAGCGTCCGCCTACCCGGGCAGATGGCGCACCAGGAGGTCATCTTCGGGAGCGACGGGCAGACATTAAGAATAAGGCACGACCAGATAAGCCGGGAGGCTTTTATGCCCGGCGTATTGCTGGCGGTAAAAGAAGTAATGAAACGCAAGGGATTTATTTACGGACTGGATAAAATACTGGGTCTGTGAGGGAAAAAGTGAAGGACTATCATGTAGCTATAGTAGGGGCTACCGGGCTGGTGGGGCAGGAATTCATCAGGATTCTGCTCCAGCGGGACTTCCCCATGGCTTCGCTGCGGCTAATGGCTTCGGACCGCTCTGCGGGCAGGAAGCTGCCGGTCGGCAACCGCGAAATCGAGGTGGAAGAGACCACCGTCGATTCATTCGACGGCGTGGAAATCGCCTTGTTTTCGGCGGGCGCCGAGCAGAGCCGCCATTTCTCACCGATTGCCGCCAAAGCCGGCGCCGTGGTTGTCGATAACAGCTCCGCCTGGAGGATGGAAAAAGACATACCGCTGGTGGTACCCGAGGTCAATCCCGAGGATATCCGCCTGCACAAGGGTATCATCGCCAACCCGAACTGCTCCACCATCCAGATGGTCGTGGCGCTGTACCCGCTGCACAAGGTCAATCCCATCAGGCGCATCGTCGTCGATACCTATCAGGCGGTATCCGGCACCGGTATCAACGCCGTTGACGAATTGAAGACCCAGGCAAAACAGGTGCTGGAGGGTGAAGAGACCATTCCGCATATCTACCCGCACCAGATAGCCTTCAACGTGTTGCCGGAGATAGATGTGTTCATGGATGACGGCTACACCAGGGAAGAACGCAAGATGGTGCAGGAGACACGGAAGATAATGCACGCCTCGGATATCGCCGTATCAGCTACCTGCGTGCGCGTGCCGGTATTCGTAGGGCACAGCGAGGCCGTCCACGTGGAGTTTACGCGCCCGATGGCGGTTGAAGAGGCGGTGAGAATCCTCTCGCACGCGCCGGGCGTCAGGGTGCTGGACGATGTCGCCATTAGCCTTTACCCGCAGCCGTGGTCGGCGGCGGGTACCGACGAGACATACGTCGGTCGCATCCGGCAGGATTCGTCGCACCTCAACGGACTGGCGATTTGGATTGTCTCCGATAACCTGCGCAAGGGCGCGGCGCTCAATACCATACAGATTGCCGAAGAGATGATAAAACGTGACTGGGTAAAACCGGAAGGAGGCCAGTAAAGTGAAACAACTGGGACGGTTCTTAACAGCCATGGTGACCCCGTTCAAGGACAACGGGGAAGTCGACTACGAACAGGCTAAAAAACTGGCGCTGGCGCTGCTCGCTTCGGGGAACGACGGGCTGGTAGTTGCCGCCACCACCGGGGAAGCGCCGACGCTTTCCTGGGAGGAGGAACTGCGCCTGTTCACTGAGATTAAGTCGGTGGTGGGTGATGATACGACTATCGTCGCCTATACCGGCAGTAACAGCACCTCCGAAGCCGTGGAAGCCACCAGAGGCGCGGAGAAAATCGGCGTGGATGCCTGCCTGTCCGTGGTGCCTTACTACAACAAGCCCACGCAGGAGGGCATTTACCGGCACTTCAAGACTATCGCGGACAGCACCAGCCTGCCGGTTATCATGTACAACATCCCGGGACGCGTGGTGGTCAATATGACGCCGGAAACAATCGTCCGGTTGAGTAAGATAGACAACGTCGTCGGGGTCAAGGAAGCCAACGGGGACATGGGCCACGTGGCGCAGGTAATCAGCAACGCCGCCGAGGGCTTCAAGGTCTGGAGCGGCAATGACAACGATACCTTTCCCATTATGACCCTCGGCGGTTACGGCGTCATCGGCGTGGTCACGCACCTTGTCGGCAAGCAGGTCAGGGAGATGATGGAGCTGGTTCTGGATAATAACGTTCAGGAAGCCGCGGTAATCCACCGCCACCTGGTGCCGCTGGTGAACGTGCTGTTTGTCCAGCCCAACCCCGGCCCCGTGAAGTACGCCCTCAACCAGGTCGGCATGAGGGTGGGGAGTCCCCGTCTGCCCCTCCTCCCGCCCGATGAAAAGACCGGGGCGGCTATCATGGAAGTGGTAAAAAAGTACACCATAGACATCGAGCCTTGATCAGGCTAAATAGAGAGATAAAAGGGGGGCGAAAGCCCCCCCTTTCTTTTTCCCCTCGTAAGTATCTATTCCCACCCTGCCATACTCGCATCACCTGTGGCTTATCCCGTAGGTATAACCCCACCCCCAATAGGGGAGTGCGTAGCTAGAGGGGGCGCCGGCCCGGATGTAATCATTACGGGGTGTCTAAGAGGGGCGAAGCCCCTCTTTTTTTGTTCCCCCTTCCTTTCACAAATAACCAAGGGAAGGGGGATAGGTTCACTAAGAAACAGGGGGGTGAGGTATGTAACCATTTGAAAAGTAAAGCTATTATCTCTACAATATCGGCAGGTAATAGATATGATTGAAATTATCAAAGCAGAAGAACGCCATATCACGGCTATCTGTGACCTGTGGCTGGAGTTCATGCGTTACACCGGCGATTCCGACCCGTTTTTCATCGTTGATGAAGGTTCGAAGGCGGGTTTTGAAAGGGACTACCTCCGCCCGCACATGGAACCGGAAAAGAACCTGGTACTGGTGGCTATGGACGGTGACAAGATGGCGGGTTATTTACACGGTGAGGTCAAGGACGTCCCGCATTACATACACGGGCAGATCGGATATGTGCAACATCTGTTCGTAACCGAGGCATACCGCCGGCGGGGCATCGGCGAAAAACTGTATAACGAGATAATACAGTGGTTTCGCTCCCGGGATATTAAACGGGTCCACCTTGATGCCCTGGTGAAAAATAAGGTGGCGAATTCTTTCTGGCGGAAGCACGGCTATAAGGATTTTCAGAAAACGCTGTACCGGGAGATTTAACCCGTTTTATCTTTAAACGCCAGCGCCCCCGTCGGGCATACGTCGATGCACTTATGACAGTCCAGGCACTGATCTTTGCCAATCGGCTCATCGCCGAAGGTTGTCATCACCCTGTCGAACCCCCGGTGCGCAAACCCGAATACCCCCGATTTTACGTCCTGCCGGCATACCCAGACACACCGACCGCAGAGGACGCACTTGTTCGGGTCGTAGGTAAAAAGCGGATTACTGTCGTCTACGGGCAGGTCTCGCAACAGCAGCCGGAGCCGTTTCGTTTTCAGGCTGGCTTTAAGATGTTTGGCGATTTTCTGGAGTTCGCATTTGCCGTTGGCAGAGCAATGGGCGCAGTCCAGTGTGTGGGAAGCCATCAGCAGTTCGAATCCCGCCCGCGCCAGCGACAGGGCTTTTTCGCCCTTCGTGTTCACCACCATACCCTCGCTTACGTCCGTGGTGCAGGCGGTTACCGGCCCTTTCATGCCCTCTATCTCCACGAAGCACAGTCGGCAGGACGCATGCGGCTCCGGTCTTTCCTTTATGGCGCATAGGTTGGGGATGTAGATATCGTTCTCCAGCGCCACCCACAGCAGCTTTTCCCCGGCGTTGGCGGTTATCTTTTTTCCGTCGATGGTCAGCGTTACGGGCTTCATTTATCTGGAACCTCACTCGGCGGCGACAGCTTGACGATGGCGTCGTACTGCGGCGGACAGGCAGGCAGGCACGTGCCGCACTTGACGCACTTCTCCTGGTCGATGACCTTGATTCGCTTCTTGTTGGGACTGATTGCCTCCACGGTACAGCTCCCGACGCACGCGTCGCAGGAACGCTCGCATTTGTCGGGGAGGATGTAGTAGGCAATGAGGTGCAGGCACATCAGGGCCGGGCACCTGCCCAGCTCGATGTGTTCCCGGTACTCCTCGCGGAAGTAGCGCAGCGTGGTTAGAATCGGATTGGGGGCTGTCCGTCCCAGCTGGCACAGCGACCCCGCTTTTACCTCTTTCGACAGTTGTTCCAGGTTGTCGAGGTCATCCATCGTGCCCCTGCCCTCGGTAAATTCGGTCAGGACTTCCAGCATCTGACGGGTGCCCAGCCGGCAGAACGTGCACTTGCCGCAGGACTCACGCTGCGTGAATTCAAGGAAGTAGCGGGCGATTTCCACCATGCAGTCGTCCTCGTCGAGCACCACCATGCCGCCGGAGCCCATCATCGCCCCGGCTTCCTGCAGCGAATCGAAGTCCACCGGGATATCCAGCGCCGATTCCGGCAAACACCCCCCGGAAGGCCCCCCTATCTGGACGGCTTTAAAATTCTTTCCCTTGGGAATGCCGCTGCCCACGTCGAAGATAATCTGGCGCAGCGTGGTGCCCATGGGGACCTCCACCAGTCCGGTATTGACTATCTTGCCCGCCAGGGCGAAGACCGCCGTGCCCGGGCTGCTTTCAATACCGATTCCCCGGAACCAGTCCGCGCCGTTGTTGATGATATGGCGTACGTACGCCAGCGTCTTGACGTTATTGACGACGGTCGGCTTGCCGTACAGTCCGTGCGTAGCCGGGTAGGGCGGACGGTGACGGGGCATGCCTGCCCTGCCTTCCAGCGAGGCGATGAGCGCCGTTTCCTCGCCGCAGACAAAGGCTCCCGACCCCTGGAAAAGCGTAATGTCGAAGTTAAAGTCGCTGCCCAGTATATTCTTGCCGATTAGCTTGAGTTTCTTCGCCTGTTTGAGGGCGTTTTCCACTCTCTTCACCGCCAGCGGGTACTCGGCGCGGACATAGATATAACCATGTTTCGCCCCGATGGCGTAACCGGCGACGACCATCCCCTCGATGACCGAGTGGGGGTCGCTTTCCAGTATCGAGCGGTCCATGAACGCCCCGGGGTCGCCTTCGTCGGCGTTGCAAATGAGGTATTTCGGAGTCCCTTTGGCTTCCCGGCAGGTCTGCCACTTCCGTCCGGTGGGGAAGCCTGCTCCGCCCCGCCCCCTCAGCCCCGACTTTTTAACTTCCTCCACGACCTCCTCCGGCTTCATTTCCAGGGCTCTGGCGAGGGCGGCGTAGCCGCCTCCGGCGACGTACTGCTCGATATCGGTGGGGTCGATATACCCGCAGTTTTTCAGGATGAGTTTCTGCTCGTACTGCGCGCGGGGGAAGTCCCCGAAGCTGGGCAGCATATCGTTGGCTTCCAGCGCGCCGATGACGAACTCGGGACACGGGTTGTCCCCGAGGATGAATTCCTTGACCAGCCTCTCGGCGATGACATCGTTGATGTAGCCGTAGCATATCGGCGGGTAGCCCGGCTTGCTGATGATTACCAGCGGCTCGGCGTAGCAGTGTCCCATGCAGCCGACCTCTATCACCGGGCAGTCGAGGTCGCGTTTTTTCACCTCGTCCCGGAAAGCCTGGAGCACGTCTAAAGCGCCTGCCGCCCGACCGCACGTCGCCGCGCCCACCATGACGACCGGCTTGCCCTTGAGCAACTCGTTACGGTGGGTTTCGGCGCGTTCCTTTATCCCCTTGTAGGCGGCGGCAATCGCCGCCTTTTCATTTGTCTTCACCCTTGTCTTTTTCCTTCGTCTCGGTATCGTACCCGAAGGCAAGCAGTATTCCGTCTACCCTCGTCGGTTCCACCTGTGCCTCCGGTTTCTCGTCTACCACCGTGACCGGCGCCATGGTGCAACAGCCCACGCAGGCGACCGTATCAAGGTCGAACTCGCGGTCTTCGGTGGTCTCGCGGGGATTGATGCCCAGTCGGCGTTTCCAGGCGTCCAGCGTGATGTAGCCGCCCTTCATATGGCAGGCGGTGCCCAGGCACACGCGTATGGAATGTTTGCCCGGTGGATTAAGGCGGAACTGGTTGTAAAATGTGACCACGCCGTAGACATCTATCGACGGTATATCCAGGTATGCGGCGATTTCCGTCATGGCTTCTCGCGGCAGATACCCGAGCTTGCCCTGTACCTTTTGCAGTATGGGAATCAGGTTCGGCCTCTTGCGGTCGAACCCTTCCAAAATACGTTTTGTCTCCTGTCTGTTCTGCTCCTGCTCCTTGTCCGGGGAGTCCTTCTTCTTCGCGGTCATGCTTGGTCACAATCTAGCTTACGTATTACCTCTTTCAATTCTGGCGTAGCTGGCGGTGTTTGTCAAGGAATGTCCTGCATATATTATATACCCCTTTGCCGCCGATATTAACGTTCTGTTTATTTGTCCCGCCATGATTTTTACGTGTTTTTTACGGCTTGCGGACTAGACTGCACGTACAGATAGTCCGGGAGCCTGTCTAATATGCATCTAAATAATAAAAAACTATCTCTGGAACTACTCGTGGTTCTGGTGATAGTCACCGTGTTTTCGACGTATTTCGGCGCCGGCGCCGCCCTCGCCGACGATACCTGGACGCAGACCACGCAGGCGGAATTCGAGTCCGGGACGCTTTATCAGGTCGATACCTCCTCCGGTCCCGGCGACGTAAAGCTGGCCGCGTCGGGCAGCAGCAATTACGCCTATGCGTTACGCGGTAAAAACAGTAAATATTTCTGGCGTTACGACGTTTCCACCAATTCCTGGTCGTATATGGCAAATGCCCCCGCCAATGTAAAATACGGCGGCGCCCTGGCTTACGATGGGGGCAACTATATCTATGCTTTCCGGGGCGATTCCACCAGCTTCTGGCGTTACGATATTGCGGCTAACTCCTGGACAACCCTCACCAGCGCACCCGGCAAGGTAAAAGAGGGCGGGGCGTTGACCTATAATAACGGTTATGTTTATGCTCTGCGGGGCAATAATACCAAGGACTTCTGGCGGTATGATATTTCCGCCGACTCCTGGTCTTCAATGGCCAGTACGAACGATTACGTCAAAGAGGGCGGTGCCCTTACCAATGACGGTGGCAATTACGTTTATGCCTTCCAATGCGTCGGCACGAATATCTTCTGGCGTTATGATATCGCAGCTAACTCCTGGACTCTGATGGCTGCTGCGCCCGGTGACGTGGGTTATGGGGCAGCTCTGACTTACGACGGCAGCGGTTATATATATGCCCTGCGCGGTAAATACACCAATAATTTCTGGTGCTACGATATATCCGCCAATTCCTGGACTTCTAAGGCCTACACGCCGGGTAATGTGCAGTGGGGTGGGTCTCTAGCCTATGATGGAGACGGTTATATATATGCCCTGCGCGGAAGATACACCAATAATTTCTGGCGATACGATATATCCGCCAATTCCTTGACATCGCGGGCGAATACGCCGTCCTCGGTTGCTTACGGCGGCGCCCTGACGATGGGGGGAGTACCTTATTACAGCTCCGGCACGCTGGAATCCTCATCGCATGACACGGGCTACGCGGCGGATTTCGGTAATATTTCTTGGACGGCGACCGCGCCCATAGGTACCTCGGTGAAGTTACAGATTGCCACCAATACTGACAATTCTACCTGGGTCTTTAATGGCCCGGACGGCACGGTATCGACGTATTATACGTCAAGCGGGCAGACGATATGGTCGGGTCATGACGGTGACCGCTACATCAGGTATAAGGCATATCTGGATACTGCGGATACCGGTAAGACCCCCGTCCTGCACGATGTCAGCATCACCAGCACGGCACAGGCAGCCTTGCCGGTGGTTGCCACCGCCGATGCCACGCTGGTCGAGGAGACCACCGCTACCCTTCACGGCAGCATTACCGATGACGGGGGCGGAGCCTGCCAGTACCGCTTTGTGTACGGCACCGTCTCCGGCGGTCCGTATACTTACAGCACCACATGGACCGGCAGTAAGACCACCGGAGAGTCTTTCAGCGAGGATATCACGGGTCTAAACGAGGGTATCAAGTATTACTTCTGCGCGCAGGCAAAAAATACCTCCGGTACTTCTACCGGGGACGAGTATGATTTCCTGACCAAGCCCGAGCCGCCGGTTAACGGCACCTTTACGGCAACTGCGGCTGGTGATACTCAAATCGACCTTTCCTGGACCAAGGGCGAGGGCGCCTGGAAGACTTTAATACGCCGCGATACAAGCGGATATCCGGCTGACCGGAACAGCGGCGCCGAGGTATATTTCGATACGGGTACGACTCATCAGGATACCGGTTTGACTCCCGGGACGACCTATTACTATCGTTCCTGGTCGTATGTTACCGGCAGCGAACAATGGTCTGACGGCTACCGGGATGCCTCCGCTATTACCACCGGCGAGCCTGAAGTCCCCCCTGTGGCGGTCGGCGGGACGATATTGCAGGTGAACAAGGCGCAGGTACTGGCCCCCTGGCTGGTGCTGTTCGCGGTGGTTGTACTGACTGCCGGAGGCGTGCTGGTTAAAATGCGAAGACGGGTGTAATTAATATACCCTTTCCCCGAATATCCGGCTGCCTATCCTGACGATGTTGGCGCCCTCTTCCAGGGCAATCTTGTATGAGTCCGTCATTCCCATCGAGAGGTATTTCATCTCCACGTCGGGCAGGTCGCTTTCCCTGATGCGTTCGAAGACCTTTTTCGTCTCTTTGAAGCAGGGTCGGGAGTCCTCCGGCTGTCCGCCAAGGGGCCCCATGGTCATCAGCCCCACCACCCGGATATTCTTGAACGTGGCAATCCCCTGGATTAACCGTTCGACGTCCTCCGGGTACACACCCGCCTTTTGTGCTTCGCGTCCGCTGTTTACCTCGATGAGTACCGGCATGGTTTTGCCGGCTGCGGCGCACCTTTTATCTATTTCCGCGGCAAGCTCGACGGAGTCCACCGTCTCTATCATGTCGAAGATTTCGACTGCTTTTTTTACCTTGTTTTTCTGGAGATGTCCGATGAAGTGCCATTCGACTTTGCTGCCGACTGCCTGGAAGGCTTTTTCCGCTTCCTGTACGTAGTTCTCCCCGACTGTTCTCACCCCGGCATCCACGGCTTCCAGAATTTCCCGGGGGTCCCTTGTCTTGGCCGCCGCCAGCAGTTGGACACCTGCCGGCAGTTCGTCCAGAATTTGCCTGACATTTTCTTTAATCGTCACCGGCGGGCACCTGTTTTACTGTTCCTGCTCTTCCAGGGCCTGGTTGGCTGCGTCTACCTCTTGCTGGAGCTTCTGGTCCTGCCATTTTTTGTATTCTTCGCTCCACTGCTGCAGGCCTTCCCGCAGGTTCTTGTTGTATTCCTCCTGGGCTTTCCGGTTGGCTTCCGCGACCTTCTTATAGGCTTCCAGCTGCTGTTCGTAGTATTCCCGTTCGGAGTCGCCCCCCCCGAACAAATCGCAGGCGGAGAGAAAAGGCAGCGCTACCAGTAAGACAGCCAGCGGTGCAATAACCCACTTTTTCATCGTTAACCTCCTGTCAGGCACCCTTGATTCAATTCTATTTTACATTAACGGCGCAACCCCTACAAATAGTTTTTTTCGCTTGTAAGTTGACCCTCTCCAATCGAGGGAGAGGGCGGGGGTGGGGGTGAGAAAGAAAAAGGGTGAAACATTAGTTTCACCCTCGGCTTAAGAGACCATTGATTTATATTACGGTTATTTCGCGATTGCCAGCTGCTTCTTCTTTTTCGAGCTCGCTTTTTTCGGCTCGGGCTTATTGAAGCTCTCCCTGATAGCTATGGACATCGAGGACAGCTTGGCGGCGTCGGTGAATTTCCTCTGCGCGGCGAGTTCTTCTTGGGCGGTGATGCGTATCATGCGTATGTCGGCCAGCACCTTCTGGATTTCCTCGCTCGCCTGCCGGATAAGCTCCTCGATTTCCCGCTGTGTTGCCAGACGTGTCCGCAGGACAAGCTGCTGCGCTTCGCTGCGGGCTCTGGTGGCGGTCTCCTGCTGGTATCTCTGGGCGTCCGCCCTCATTTTCCTGGCAAGTTCCAGTTCCTGCTTGGCGCTGCGGCATATCCGCTGGACCGCCGACGCCGCTTCCTTAAGACTTGAGAAGTCGTCCTTTACGTTACTCCGGGCTGGAGCGGTTGCTGTTTTATTCATATGTCCTCCGGTATCGGTACGGGTAAAGACCTGATTGAGGTATCCGTTTAGATACTACAACCTGCCGGAGCAAAGACGGAGATGGGTATCACCTATTGTTTATGGGTGTTATCCCCTGACTTTCAGGGGGCGGAAAGACCGGGTTATATAACCGCGACCGTACTATGATACAATTGAACCACGCAGTGCAATAAGCAGGGCAGGAGGTTTCGCATGACAGATTACGTAGGATATGTGGCCGGTTTTCTGGTATCCTTCGCCCTGGTGCCCCAGATTATACGGGTCTACAAACTGAAGAGCGCCCGCGAGATAAGCGTACTCTATAATTCGGGGCTTCTTCTGGGCCTGTTCCTCTGGCTGGCTTACGGCATCATCCTCGGGCTCGTGCCCATCATCGTCTGGAACATCATCGGGGCTATTCTTGCCGCCCTGCTGCTGCTCGCCAAGCTCAAGTACGGACGTTAGATATCTGTGCGCACCCGCGCCGCCGGACCCGGTTTCAAGCTGCCTTCCACCGGGGAGTACGTGGAGTTCGAGTTCCCGCCCCCCCGGAATTAGCGCGGGCGCTTGGAGAGACAGGGCAGGGTTAGGGACTCATGGCGGGGCGGGCGGGAGGCTTTTTACAATTCGTTTTTCGTTTTTTTGTTTTTATTTTTATCGAGTTTTTCCGTAGCTAATCAGCTACGATTATTCGTTTTTCGTTATATGTTAAGTCAGGTTCATTTCCGGGGTATTCGTTTTATTCGTTTTTTCCAAGTTGCTCAACGTATATGACGCCGGGGGTAAAGGTATTCATCCCCGTTAACTTTAAACCAGATACCGGTAACAGGCAAGGGGATTTTGTCGTGGGGGGGGCATTTGCGGCTTATCCCGTTGGGGTAATTCCCTCTCTAACTCTCCCCTTACGAAGGGGAGAGGATGAATGTGCAAACCGTATGATTACAGTTCTGTGATAATCTGTTTCCCTCCTTTGAAAAAGGGGGATTTAATTATGTCATTGCGAGCCATCCTTCCGCGGAAGGAGGCGCGGCAATCTCTTTGTTTGATTAGCAGTCAAACGTTATTAGCTTTACTTTTCACCTTGTTTTTTAACTGTCTCGATCAATGGGATGTAATTCAGCAAAAGTCAATTTGTTTACCGTCCCGCAATATTTACATGTCCATCCAAGATATGTCCCCAGGTCGTCTGTATCTAGCTTGTTCCAGTGTGTGATTATGTGTTTTTCTCCACATTCTATGTTTTTACAAGTATCTACGAAGTACTCAAATTTTACGCCCAATTCAACCTCCTTAACTGGTGGCCTCCGGCTTAATTCGGAAAGACCGAAAACTAGTAGTGTACCCGGGGGTATTTGAACCCACTAACCTTTAACTGCCAGTCAAAAGTTGTAAATACTACTCCAGCCTCATCTGTTCCCCCTCTTTCTTGTTTATCTTCTGCGCCCTGGTGAAAGCCACGCTGGTCTGCGCCTGCGGGGGCATGTCCGCCGTCTTGCCGTGCAGCAGCTCTTCTATGGTCAGTATCTGTATCCTGGGGTAGTCCTTGTCCCAGATGGGGG
>JAFGPF010000003.1 GCA_016926115.1 Dehalococcoidales bacterium
CGAGCCGCAGAGGCCGGTCCTTTCCGGACTGATAACGCAGACGTGGCTGGGAGCGAAGGACTGGCAAAGGGTACATGAGTAGTAAGTGTCTATCGATTCATCCGTCATACCTTCGATGCGCTCGTCCCTGATTTTATAAACGGCCCGGGCTTTTTCCAGTATCTCATCGACGTTGGCTGACTCAGTGTAAAGCTTGACCTGTAATTTATCGAAGATACGGCCGAAGTCCTGGTGCAGCTTGGCATGCAGGATAACGCCGATGTGCTCCAGCTTGAAACCTTTTTCCACGGCCTGTTTGCTGACGCGCAGCCAGGCGATGTCCCGCTGGCCGATATGCATAACGCCCTGGGCGTAGTTTATCAGGTGATGAATCTGCCGCTCCAGGATAGGCTCATAATCGTCCTGCATCTGGCGGCCGGCTACTTCTACGTTGATAGCAAAAGGAACCCTGGTACCAACCTCAATTTTGTCCAGGTCCGGCCCAATAACTTCCACCTTGCCGTCTTCCACTTCTTCCATACGCTTGCTGGTGACCCATTCCACCATGTGAGTGCGGCCGCCGCCGGCTTCGAGGTAAATATCGTCGCCGCGGACTCGCTCGCCTTCGAAGGCCGGCCCGAAGGCAACCGGGATGGGTACCTCAGCGACCGTGACCTTGAGTCCCCGGACCTCAATAGCCTTGGAGACAATTTCATCGTGCGGAATATTAGAGACAACATGCTCATAGGTACAGATTCCGGTCGGCAGGACCTGGGGTATCGGAGTGTCAGCGATGACCGGGAAGCCCCAGTTAATGGCACCCGCACCGTTGGCATACCACTCGTCGGTGACATCACCCATGGTCATGGCGAAGGCAAATATTCGGTCTTTATTATAGATAAGTATCTTCCGGTAGTCGCCGGCTTCGATGCCGCCGAAGGACATAGCCGCCCTCGTAGCGAAACCCATGGCATAGACTGTGGCGCTGACATCCGGTCCGAATGAAACCAGGCGCGTGCCCCAGCCGATCTGGACACCGGCTTTAACCAGTTGCTCGGAGAACCTTTCGCCTTTATGCTCTCCGGCCATGAAGACGTAGAGGTTCTTCTTTTGGAGCTCTTCGGCAATGTTTTTGGCGATTTCCGGGGTCGGGGCGGCGCCGAGTATGGCGGCAAAGCCTGGAGCAGTGCCGTCGACGAACTCGACTCCCCTCTTTCTCATGATAACATCGTCGGCGGCGCCGAGCCAGATGTTATCATCGGCGACATCTTCACCTCTTAGGTATAAGTTCTGGTTTTTAAGGTATTTAATGGCTTCCAGTATCTCTTCAGCCCAGAAAGTAATCATACCCGCATCCAGTGCCGGTGCGAGGTAGGGAAGGGGATGGTGCTCCTTGACCGGCGGCGGCAGCAGAGCCTTACATTTTTTCAGTACCGCCTCCATATCGCCGAGCTTCTCCACCTTCGTGCCGGAAATTCCATAGATTATAGGCAGGTAGTAGGCAGTATTGGGGAAACCGACTGGTTCATTGGCCCCCCATTTATCCATAGCTTCCTGCCATTTGTTTTCCGCTTCTTCAACAATCTTGTGGGCGCCTCTGATAGCTGCCGATGCGATTATCTTGGACATCTATTATTTCCCTCCTAATTTCATCTATAGTGTCCTCCCGGAGCGAGCTAGCCTTCTAGTTCTCGTCTCATCGCCATATCGTAAAGCACTCTTTCTCTGGCCTTGTCTAAGCCGAGGGCTTTGCGCTTGTTATCGATATGCGCAATCATCAGGTGGGCAGCCTTGATGGGATCTGGTTCGAAGGCCCATTTTCCGCCATACATTTCTTCCATATCCTTGAACAGGTAATCAGTAACTTCCTTACTCCCTTCGGTAGGCCAGGTTACACCGAATACGGTATAGACGCCAGAGGCGACGAAATATTGGCCGATGGATATGGCTTTTTCGCTCATCCACTCCGGCGCCGCACCGGCGACAGGCAGTTCGCTGATGTCATCGCCCAGTCCGCCGTCTTTGACCATGGCGGTAGCGGCTATCAATATACGGCTGTTATCGACGCAGGATCCCATGTGCAGTACCGGCGGTATGCCGACGGTCTCACAGACCTCGGCCAGCCCTTCACCTGCGTACTTGGCGGCGGCTTCGGGAACCAGGAGACCGGCTTCGGCACAGGCGATGGCGTTGCAGCCAGTAGTGATCACCAGTACATCATTCTTTATCAACTCCTTAACCATGGTGATATGGCCTTCATTGTGCTTGACACGGGCGTTATTACAGCCGACGACGCCGGCCACACCCCGTATGCGGCCGTTGATGATGTTATCGTTGAGCGGTCGGTAGGAAGCACGGAACATTCCGCCCAGCAGGTAGTTGATGGTCTCATGGCTGAAACCGGCAATCTGGTCATGTTGCTCTTTAGGAATCAGGATATTCCCCTTCCGGTTGGGGAAGTTCTCGACAGCCGTCTTAACGATTTCTCGTGCCGACTTCAGGGCGTCGTGCTCGTTAAACTCAATATGAGTAGCACCGGGGATTTTGGCTTTGGAAGCGGTAGTGATAATCTTGGTATGGTAGCATTCGGCCACGGTTTGTATGGACTGCATGATACACTGGACATCCACTACCATGGCCTCCACCGCTCCGGTTACTATCGCCAGTTCCTGCTGTAAGAAGTTACCGGCGATAGCCACTCCGTGGCGCATTAATATCTCGTTGGCCGTGCAGCACATACCGGACAGGTTTATTCCCTTGGCTCCCTTTGATTTGGCCATCTCCAGCATTTCCGGTTCCTGAGCGGCGGCGACTATCATCTCGGAGAGCAGCGGCTCATGGCCGTGAATGATGATATTGACCTGATCTTCTTTTAGCACACCGAGGTTTGACTTGCCCAGTATGGGTGCCGGAGTGCCGAAAAGGATATCCTGAAGCTCGGTGGCGATCATGCTGCCGCCCCAGCCGTCACCGATAGATGCCCGGACCCCCTGCTTGATCAGGTTTTTGTAGTCCTGGTCCACCCCGATGTGGGTTCGGTGCATTATCTCCACAATCTCTCTGTCTATGCCCCGCGGGGCGACGCCCTGCTGCCGCCATAGCTCCTGGCGCTTTAGCGGAGCCTTTTTCAGGGTAATAAGCTCGCCTTCCTGATTACCGAACTCGGCCAGGGCTTTCTCCCCGATCTCCAGCGCAATTTCTTCATTTTTCCGGTTTCCAATCTCTATGCCCCAGTCCAGGGCCAGCTGCAGCAGCTTCTGTTCATCCTTTATCTCATAGCCCGGGGCTTTTCCCTTAGCCACGGCGAGGAAAAGTTCGGCCACACCCCGACCGTGGTCGGAATGTGCCGCCGCGCCACCGGCAACCATGCGGATAAAATTGCGGGCGGCAATAGTCTCTGCGGTAGCTCCACAAATGCCCCGCCTCTTCTGTTTCTCCTGAGGGGTTTCCTCCTTACCTTTGGGCAGGGGTATCCGGCAGGGCCCCATGCCGCAGTTCTTACAGCAGCTACCTACCGAGCCTATAGGGCATGGTTTCAGCGAGTCAGCCCTATCAAAGGCTGTATTAACCCCATCATTAGCTGCCTTTTCTATTAGTTCCAGGCTTGCTTTATCAATGCTTTTACTTTGTTTCTCTTCTGCCATTTGCTTTTCCTTCCCTCGGTTATTGTTCAGCTAGGTCAGCAATCATCTCTCTGACCAGTTTAATTGCTTCGGGATGTCGCATTATCATGATGTCGGCGCCGGCCAGTAGCAATGTTATAGTGGACATCGCTTCCAGCAGGATACCCCGTTTTTTGGCGTCACCCATCTTCGGGTCGTCTTTTTCATCTATTTTCGCTTCCTTGGTCTTCCAGGCTTCTTTGGCTATATTGCAGATGATGGGGAACTGGAGCTTGGTGTCCTGCTGGGTCAGCGCGGCCATTCTCATTCTTTCCATGACCGAATAACAGTACTCGATGCCGTAGCCGATACCGCTGACCGTGGGGTCTACCAGCATCATGCTATCGGGTACACCGAGATTACCGAGCAAAATATTAAGCTGCTTGGCCAGGTTGATATCGATAGGGGTGGAGGCAACGACGATGTGCTTGTAGCCAATTGCCGCCGCCCCGATTTTCTTGTGATCGCCCTCCTCTACCGGGCCCAATATAAGGCTTTTGTCCTGGACCAATTCGGAGACCGCCCTGAGAACTTCGGTATCCTTGTCGTGGTTGGCTGTACCCCAGACAATCAGCGGTACGTCAACAGCATCGGCGACGGTCTTGACCACCTTGGCGGCTTCATCGGCGGGACGGTTTTGACCATTGGGGTCGGTGCTGAGGAGTTGAAGGCAAATCATCTCAGCTCCGTAGTCATTAATACACTTCTGTGCCCAAGCTACGGGGTCGCTAGTAGCGCTGGCAAACGGTTCCAGGGCGGCCGGCGGCCATTCCTCGGGTGCCATATCATACACTTCCATGGCAATCTTGGGTAAATTCGGCATCTGCCCTTCGAAGAGATAGAACGGGTAGGCCGATTCCCCGCCGACGGTTACCGTTTTATCGCCCTTACCAAGCTTTATCTCCTTTATCTTGCCACTATAGGCTGTCTTTGGAACTTCTAACGGCATATTTCCTCCTTCTTTCAGGCCGGTTTCTTTCGCTTTTCGCTGCCGAACCAATCATCGCTGTACCAGTAGCGCTCGCAGCTTCTGAGATATTTGAGTTTTTCATCGCGGGTGGCGAGTTTCTGACGCCACCTTCCAGCCTCTTCACCTTCCGGCTCGCCGGGTTCGTAGGTCTCAGCCAGGATATCCATGGTACCCCGGCCCGGTGCCTCTTTTTTAACCGTCTTGTAGTCCATTTTCCCTCCTGTTTTTCTATAGGGGGCTATTTCAGGCCGGCCGCGACTTTGGCGGCCCGTACCGTGTTCATCATCAGCATCGTGATGGTCATCGGGCCGACCCCTCCGGGTACCGGGGTGATGGCCTTGGCCTTTTCTTTCACAGTCTCGAAATCGACATCGCCGGCGAGGATGCGTTTCCCCTCGGCAGTCTTGCCGATTTCGTTGACGCCTACATCGATGACAACCACGCCTTCTTTTACCATATCGCCGGTGACGGCCTTGGGTTTGCCCGCCGCCACGATAAGAATGTCTGCCCGTTTCGTGTGGAAGGCTATGTCCCTGGTCCGGGTATGGCAGACCGTCACGGTGGCATTGGCACCGGGGGCCTTCTGTAAGAGCATATTGGCGATGGGTTTACCGACGATATTGCTCCGCCCGACGACGACCACCTCGGCACCTTCAATCTTTGTACCGGAGCGGATAAGTAGCTGTTGAATGCCCGCAGGAGTGCAGGGCAGGTAGTCCGGTTCACCTATCATTAGCTTGCCCACGTTTACCGGATGGAAACCATCCACGTCCTTTTTGGGGTTGATGGCATAAAGCACCTCTTCTTCATTCAGGTGCTTGGGTAGCGGTAGCTGTACCAGAATGCCGTGTATCTTGGGGTCTTTATTGAGCTTATCGATAAG
>JAFGPF010000040.1 GCA_016926115.1 Dehalococcoidales bacterium
GTCGAAAATCAGGGGCGGGGATGTCCACAAAATGGGCGCCGCACGCACCGCCCACTCCGACACCGTCATTAAAGAGATAGCGGAAGGTAACCCGGACAGGATACGCGTCTGGATTGCCATTGCCGGGCAACAGATAGTCCACCTGGCGCATACGCCGGACGTTATCAAGGCCCACGAAAGGGAAGACCTTTTCCGTGTGCAGATCGACCTCTTCATGGGGCCGGCGGCGGAATACTCGGATATCGTCCTGCCGGCAGCGCATTACCTCGAACTGGACGATATATTCGATATGCATCCACGTTTCTATATATCGGCTATAAACAAGACCGTCGAACCGCCGGGCGAGGCCTGGGCGGATAACAAGATAGCTCTGGAGATAGGTAAAAGGGTGGTTCCCGAGCACTGGCCATGGGCTAACGTTGAAGAGATGCTGGACTATCAACTGAGGAGGGGCAACATCACCTGGAAGCAGTTCAGCGAACAGGTGGAGGTCTCCTGCAAGGGTAAAGACCAGATATACTATAAGTATAAAACCGATTACTGGCGAAAAGGCGGGGGTTTCCCCACTCCCACCGGCAAGCTGGAGCTTTATTCGACGGTCCTCAAGGGAATGGACTACGACCCGCTGCCACAGTTTGTAGAGCCGGGTGAAAGCCCCGTTTCCACCCCGGAGATAGCTGCCGAATATCCTTATGTCCTTACCAGCGGCTATCGCCAGCCGTTTTATTTCCTCGGGCAGTACCGCAACATCCCCTGGCTGAGGAGCTTCATGGTCTATCCGACGGCTCAAATCAGTCCCGAGACCGCAGCAAAACATGGCATAAAAGACGGCGACTGGATATGGATTGAGTCGCCGCGGGGTAGAATCAGGCAGCTTGCGCGGGTCTTTCCCGGCATAGACCCGCGTGTGGTCATGGCTACAGCTAACTGTTTTTATCCGGAGGAGCCGGGCCCTCTGCACGGACTGACCATATCCAGCCCCAATATGCTGACCTCTAATGAGCATTTCGACCCTATGTACGGCTCACCGGACCTTACCTGCCTGCTGTGTCGAATCTCTAAAGTAGAGAAAGAAGATATGAAAGACATTCCAAGAGGGGCTTACAGGTTGCAGGGTTATGAAGGGGACATCGGCACGGTACCCTTCGGGCAAGAGGGTAAAACCCGCAAAGGCAAGAGATAGGGACATGAGTGAAAACGAAAAATTCGATGTCATCGTCGTCGGTGCCGGTCCTGCCGGAACCACCGCCGCTTACGTTCTGGCGAAAGCCGGGGCAGAGGTCCTGCTGGTGGAGCGGGGCAACTACGCCGGCGCCAAGAATGTCTTCGGCGGCATCCTCTACACTCCCGTACTCAACCGCCTCATCCCCGACTTCTGGGAAGAAGCGCCCGTTGAACGCCATATCAAGGGCGTGAAAATCTTCCTGATATCGGAGAAAAACGCGGTATCCATCGGGGTGGATAGCGAGGAGCACAATCACCCTCCTTACAACAACAGCTTCACCGTCTACCGTTCCAAGTTCGATAGCTGGTACGCGAAGAAGGCCGAGGAAGCCGGGGCCATGCTCGTGACCGACACCGTAGTCGATGATTTGCTATGGGAAAACGGTAAGGTGGCAGGCATCAGGGCACGGGGTGACGACGGCGAAGTCCGTGCCGATTGCGTCATCGTGGCTGACGGCGTCAATTCACTCCTTGCCGAGAAAGCCGGGCTGAGGGAAAAATACGAACTCCGCCAGGTATCGCTGGGAATCAAAGAGATAATTGAGCTCCCCCGTGAGGTAATCGAAGAACGATTCGGACTCAGCGGCGATGAGGGAATCGAGCTCAAGTACATGGCGGGTGACGCCACCAGGGGCATCTGGGGCGGCGGCAATATCTATACGAACCTGGAAACACTTTCCGTGGTCACCTGGACCTGCCTCGACCCCCTGACGGCAAGCCAGCACAAGGCGGCGGAAATCATGGAGCACTTCAAGGAACACCCCTTTGTCAGGCACTATATCAGGGGTGGCAAGACCATAGAGTACCAGGCGCATCTGGCCCCTGACGGTGGTTACGATTTCACTCCGAAGTATTATACGCACGGGGTGCTCATAGCCGGTGACGCAGCCCGCTTTCTCAATGCTTCGATTCACTACGAAGGCACCAATTTCGCCATGGCTTCCGGCGAAGCGGCAGCGAAGACTATCCTGGAGGCGAAAAAGGCAGGAGATTACTCGGAAAAAACCCTTTACCTATACCAGAAGCTGTTAAATGACAGCTTCGTAATGAAGGACCTGAAACGCTACCGCAAGATGAACCGGTTTGCTGAAAGGAACCCCGTGTTTTTCGGACCATATTTCGATGTCATCACCCAGATGGCTGTGGACTATTTCACGGTAAAAGAAATACCCAAGAGGACGCAGGAATGGCAGATGCTAAAGAATTTCAGGAAAAACCTGCACGATGCGTCTAATGCCAGATTCCCGCTGCTCGACTTTATCTGGAGGTCTTTGAAGGGAGCGATATCTTTCTTATGAATACCGATGATAAACTTGCCCTCGATTTATTCCACATCGATAAAGAACCGCATATAAAGGTCGACCACGAAAAGTGCAAGGTATGCGCGCACAAGCTGTGTATCTATGTCTGTCCGGCGGAAAATTACACGCTCAACGGCGAAAACGATATCACATTTTCCTGGGAGGGTTGCATGGAATGCGGTACCTGTAGAATCGTCTGCGACCAGGGCGCACTGACATGGGAATACCCCCGGGGAGGCTATGGAATCAGCTATAAATTCTAATATGACAGTGAAGAGTACATTGAATGTACAATCGCCAACCGGCGCCGTTCCATCCCTGCCCGAACGACTCGACCTGAGCCTGGGGGACAGGCTGAGGGGACTTGTGTCTCTGGTCCGTCCCGTTTTTTTTATTCTGACCCCCATTAACGCAGCCGCAGCCGTCGTACTTGCGCTGGGTGTCTTTCCCTCAACAGCAAAATGCATTGCCGGCTTCATAGCCGTGGCTTTCGCCTCATGCGCCGTCAATGTTTTTAACGATTACGTTGACAGAGAAAGAGATAAAGCTATCTGGCCCGACCGCTCAATACCGAGTGGAAGAATAAAGCCCGGTGAAGCTTTACTCGTGGTAATAGCTTCGCTGACTATAAGCCTCACGATTACCTGGTTCGTATTCAATCCCACGACTTTCTATATCCTCCTGCTGGCGCTGGTGCTGGGCGGACTGTATTCTGCGTCCCTCAGGGACAGAGTCGGGTATTTGTCGCTGCCGCCCATCGTAGGCTTGATTTACCTGGGTGGCTGGGCGGCGTTCTCCCCGGGGACGCTGTTTACCAGCGGACTGCCCTGGTACCTGTATCTAATAGGCGTTGTCTGGCAGACGGCGCATATCATGATTTACTATCCTCTTCATGTGGTACCCGGCGAGAGAACTCCAC
>JAFGPF010000041.1 GCA_016926115.1 Dehalococcoidales bacterium
AGCCTTTCCGGTCCCACAACTACCGCATTTTCCTTGGTGACAGTGGGGTACATCGATCCTACACCAAGATAGTCGGCGCCTTGTGAACGTGCCTTCCTGGCTTCATCTACGGTACGCGCCGAGGTCCCCAGTATTTTGCCAATGGGTAACAGCCGCCGCGCCGTCGCTACCGGTAAATCGTCCCGCCCCACGTGCAGTCCGTCGGCGTCCGCCGCCAGGGCTACGTCGAGGCTATCGTTAACGATGAATAGCACGTCATATTTCGAGCATAGCTTCTTCATGCCCTCGGCTATAGTTACCAGTTCCCCGGTATTGTGTTCCTTGTCTCTTAATTGAATGACCTTTGCCCCACCCCGGATTGTATGTTCGGTAACTTCCACAGGACTCCGTCCTTTGAGAAATGACATGTCGACGATTACGTACAGTCCGGTCAGCCGTTTCAGTTTGTCCTGCCGCAGCAGCTTCCCGAGCAGTTCTTTTTCTATGGTGTACATGGCGAAGCGCGCCTGTTTGTATCTATCCGTATCCAGCCCGATTTCCGGTGTCCTGGCGATTTCTTCCATGACCCGCAGCGATTCCTGTACCCGCCGGGAGTTGGCGATGATTGTCTCGTTCGTGCCGCGCGGCTTGTCCTGCCCCGCCGCCTCCATGTCCGCGCCGACGTCCCCCTGCGAGTCGCGCGCGCCTATGAGCTGTTCCTGAAGCTTCAAATCGGTATTCAGCATATCATGGCGCATGTCTTTCAGTTGCTGTGTAAGTTCCGTATCGTTAAGAGACATGCGGGCGAATTCCTCTATAACACGCAGCCCCTCACCGATGCGGTTGATATTGGCATCTATGATGCGTAGGGTATCTTTTGACATAGCTTTCACGATATCGTCTTACCGGTGGTTAAAATTCTAGCACAGCGTGCCCGGCGGGTAAAGGAAGACGCTTACGACATTTCTTCGACGGCATTTTCGATGAGTTCGATTCGCGATACCTTACCCCGTTCATCCATCTGGATAGCCACCACGTCGATACGCCGGTTTACCGGAAGGTCGTTCCGGTTCTGCCCGTAATGGGCGGCTACCGTTCTTAATTTTGACTTCTTGTTCGGCGTTATGGATTCCTCCGGGGTGCCGAAACGACTGCTTTTCTTCGTCCTTACTTCTACGAACACCAGCGTGTCCTGTTGTTGAGCGATTATGTCAATCTCTCCATCTTGGCAGCGGTAATTCGTCTCTATTATCCGGTAGCCGTTCTTGCCTAGGAAGTCGCAGGCAAGATTTTCGCCGAGTATACCGGTCTCGCGCCTTTTCATATCCGCATCCCTGCCATTTCGCTGACAGGCCGGAAGGAACGCCGGTGCAGTCGGCACGGCCCCATCCTGTGCAGACAGTCGATATGTTCCCTGGTGCCGTAGCCCTTGTGTCCGGCGAATCCGTAGCCGGGGAATTCTCCGTCCATTTCAACGACCATGCGGTCGCGGGTGACCTTGGCGATAATCGAGGCGCAGGCAATCGAGAAGCATAGTCCGTCTCCGTTGACGATCCCCTTCTGAGGCAACGTTATTTCCGGTATTTTAAAGTAATCGACGAGGACGAAATGGGGTTCCGGCGTAAGCTGCCGAATTGCTGCCACCATTGCCAGGCGGGTCGCCGGGGCTATCCCGATGTTATCTATGACTTCGTTGGATTGGACGCCTATACCCAACGAGACGGCTACTTCCCTGATACACCCGTATAGATATTCACGTTCGGTGGCTTTGAGTTGCTTGCTGTCGCGTATTCTGCCGCGCCACTTTGCCCTAAATTTTTGAGGCAGAATAACCGCCGCGGCAACCACCGGGCCCATCAGTGCCCCCCGCCCCACCTCATCCACCCCGGCGATATGCCGGTAGCCCTCTTTACGGAGTGACTTTTCCTCGGCGAATGATGGTTTCCGGTTTTTGATTTGCCTCACCTCTATGTTTGAATCAGTTTGCTAACTCTCCCCCAGATTATCCCTGCTGTCTTATCTTTACTCAGCGCGGCGTCTACCACCAGCCACCTTCCCGGTTCCGCCTCTGCCATCTTCAGATAGCCTTTACGGACTCGTTGATGAAAAGCGACGGACTCTTTTTCAAACCGGTCTCTGGTCTTATCGCCTTTGCGCGCCAGCCCTTCCTCAACCGGCATATCCAGTAAAATAGTCAGGTCGGGCACCAGCCCGAGCGTGCCGTCGCGGTTGGCGGCGGCTACGGTTGCCATATCGAGCCTGCGCCCGTAGCCCTGGTAAGCCGTAGTGGAATCGGCGTAACGGTCGCAGATGACATTAACTCCCATATTAAGATTAGGACGAATTACCTCCTCGACCAGCTGGGCGCGGGAGGTGTTGAAGAGCAGCAGTTCCGCTGTGGGGGATATATTGACGTCTTTAGACCATTTGAGCAGGCGCGTTATCCGCTTGCCGAGGTCGGTAATTCCGGGCTCATGGGTGAGTAATACCGGGATACCCTCTTTCGTCAGGCGCCGGCAAAGTCGCCGCGACTGTACGCTCTTGCCGCAACCCTCGCCCCCCTCAAATGTAATGAAAAGGGCCATGATTACCTTCCCATTTGTTTATCTGGAGCGCTCTTTGTATATCCTCACCCGCCGGTTGGGGTCTCTGCCGAAGCTATGCGAACCCAAGTCGTTACGCTGGGCGATGAGGTGCTGCAGGCGGCGTATGTAGGAACTTTGCGGACTTAACTCTATCTCCTCCTCGCCCTCGCTGACCTGTTCCACGGCTTCTTCGGCTTCTTCGATAGCACTCTTGAAAGATTTAGACTTATCGTTACCCTTCACGGGAGAGATGGTATTCAGTAGCTGTCTCATCTGGGGCGGGGTATTGCTCCGGAGCACGTATACGGGTAAATGGGCATCCTCGGCATCCCTGACCTTCTGTGGCCGGCGCCGGTAGTAGTTCTTGGAGGTCACGAACATGCTGGCTTCGCTCAAATTTTCGACGATATCAAGGTCGATATGCAGGTCCCTGCCCATCTGGACTATCCTGGAGCGGTTCACGCCGAAGAGGTATATCCGGGGCGCTTTCGTTTCTTTCTCCGCTTTTTTTACGCGGGTGGACTTTCCCTTCTCCTTTTCCGCCTTTTCTATCCTGACCTCGCCCTGCTCGTCCAACCAGCGTACCTCGGTATCCGGCGGGATTCCCCGCAGCAGTGCGTCCACCGCCTCTCCGACATCCGGGTGAATTGCCACCCGGTCCCGTTCCTGGATTTCGACGACGATGTCGAAGGTTGGAGGCGACTTTCTTTCCAGAATCGATTTCTGTGTACCCCGCCTCCTTGCCTCCTCGTCCCCCAGAGTGACCGACTGTATCCCGCCGATGAGGTCGGCGAGCGTAGGATTCATCATCAGGTTGTCCAGCGTATTGCCGTGGGCTGTGCCTACCAGTTGCACGCCGCGTTCGGCTATTGTCCGTGCGGCCATGGCTTCCAGTTCAGTCCCTATCTCGTCGATGACGATGACCTCCGGCATGTGGTTTTCCACCGCTTCTATCATTACGGCGTGCTGCAGGGACGGCATGGCTACCTGCATCCTGCGGGCGTGACCAATTGCCGGATGCGGTATATCACCGTCACCGGCAATCTCGTTGGACGTATCCACGATTATCACCCGTTTTTCGGCGTCGTCCGCCAGTACGCGGGCGACTTCCCGCAGCATGGTCGTCTTACCCACACCGGGCCTGCCCAGCAGCAGTACGCTCTTGCCTGACTGGACTAAATCCTCGATTATCTTAATGGTGCCGAAGATAGCGCGTCCTACACGGCAGGTCAGCCCCACGATTTTAGCGCTTCGATTTCTTATCGCGGAAATACGGTGGAGTGTCCTCTCGATGCCGGCGCGGTTGTCTTCCCCGAAGCTGCCGATTCGCGCCACCACGTAGTCGATATCTGCTTCGTCCACCTCTTTGTTGTTCAGCACCACCTCGCGTCCGGTGAAGCGTGCTTCCGGCGTGCGTCCCAGGTCCAGCACCACCTCAAGCAGCTCTTTGACATCCTTCTGTTTGACCAGCGGCCCCTTGATCTGTGGCGGCAGGATGTCCAGCATGGCATCCATGTCGTCGGTTATTACTTTTTGCACAATCCTCCCCCGGTTATACCTTTCCCGATATTATATCGAGGAAATAGCGATGAAATCTAAGGTCGTCGGTGAGTTCCGGGTGAAATGCCGTGACCAGCAGTTTTCCCTGCCGGGCAGCCACGATTGTATCGTCGGCGAGCCGCGCCAGGACTTCTACGCCTTTATCGCAGATTTCGATTAGCGGCGCGCGGATAAATACCGCCGGAAACGGTTTATCACCAAGCACCGAAATCGGCAGTTCCGTCTCGAAGCTGTCCACCTGCCGCCCGAAGGCGTTGCGTTTCACGGTAATATCCATCAATCCGAGTGATGCCGTGGTGTTGCCGGATATATTCCGGGACATGAGTATCATTCCGGCGCACGTGCCGAAAAGCGGCATACCGTCCCGGGCCAGCGAGGCTATCTCGTCCATCAGGTTATAGGAAGTCATCAACCGGCTGATGGACGTGCTTTCCCCGCCCGGAATAATTAGCCCGTCCGCTCCATGGAGTTCTTCAGGTAGACGGACGGGCACGGCTTCTGTATCCAGTTTTTTTAACGTTGCTATATGTTCGGCGAAGGCTCCCTGCGAAGCAAGGACACCGATTTTCATATGATTATCCTCTCTCCGGTCGCGTCAGTCTTACCATCCTCTCTGGGCGAGCAGTTCCTCGGATGGTATTTGCTTGATATCCAGTCCCGCCATGGCGTCTCCCAGGTTCTTGGATACCTCGGCGATGATAGCCGGGTCCCTGTAATGAGTGGTGGCCTTGACGATTGCCTTGGCCCTGACCTCGGGGTTGCTCGATTTGAATATCCCCGAGCCGACGAACACGCCCTCGGCGCCGAGTTGCATCATTAATGCTGCATCGGCGGGGGTTGCAATCCCACCCGCGGCGAAGTTAACCACCGGCAGTTTACCCAGTTCCTTGACCTCTTTTACGAGTTCCACGGGCACGCGGTACTCCGTCGCGATTTCATCCAGTTCGCCTTCGGAGGCGTTTACCACCCGCTGTATGCCTTCCATTACACCCCTCATGTGCCTTACCGCCTCAACGATATTACCGGTACCGGCTTCTCCCTTCGTCCTTATCATGGCGGCGCCTTCATGGAGACGTCGTAAAGCTTCACCCAGTTCCCGGCAGCCGCAAACGAACGGCACCTTGAAATCGTGCTTCCACACATGATACTTCTCATCGGCGGGAGTCAGCACTTCCGATTCGTCCACATAATCGACTCCCATGGATTCAAGTGCATGAGCTTCCACGAAATGTCCGATACGGCATTTTGCCATGACCGGTATGGTAACGGCTTTCATGATAGCCTCGATAACAGTGGGGTCGGCCATACGCGCCACACCGCCAGCGGCACGGATATCCGCCGGCACCCTTTCCAGTGCCATTACCGCGCAGGCTCCGGCTTCTTCGGCTATTTTGGCATGCTCCGGCGTGACCACGTCCATGATAACACCGCCTTTAAGCATCTGCGCCAGTCCTGTCTTTACCTTCCACGTCCCGGTTTCCATTTTTCCACACCCTCCTGGATTTCTCGAGTTGATATACTAATTCTACTACCATTGGCAGGGCTTGGCAATATGCCTGCCATGTCGCTACAGCCTTTCTTTGACTCGCTGCCGGGAATATGCTAAAACTTGATAAGCTATGGAATACGTGCCGCTTATCCTGATGCTTTTGTTCCTCGTGTTTTTGCTCTTCCTGATTACGGGAATCGATAGAAGGACGAAGAACAAGTGGCGCAAGTCCGCCTACGACCTGCTGGAGATGAGAACGCCGGAAAGAGAAGAAATCGTCAAGACCATCAAGCACCTGCGCCTTTACGGCGGACGATTACGCAAGGACAAGGAATTCATGCAGCTTATTTCCCGCCTTCAGGACAGGCTGGCAAGCCTCGAAGAAAATGAATAGTAGCTGGTTAGATAATCGGCTTCTTGGCGGGTATTCCGGGGCGGCGGGGGTATTCGGCAGGTGACGGCTCCAGCTTTTCGATTACAATGAGGTATCGTCGGTCACCTGATTCTTCAAGTGACACTGATTTCACTTCTTTGTATATGCCACCCATCAGGCTGACAACTTTCCGGGCACGCTCCATTTCCCGGATTATATCCCCCTTTTTCTGGGCGATGAAATTACCACCCACCACGCATAATGGTAAAGTCAGTTCAACCAGTGCCGGCAACGGCGCTACAGCCCGTGACAGTACCAGATTGTATCTCTCTCGGTATTCAGCATTATGTCCGACTTCC
The DNA here is from genome assembly GCA_016926115.1 of Dehalococcoidales bacterium. The sequence continues at coordinate 6,346 of JAFGPF010000041.1, forward strand.
TCGGCGCGCCCGGTGACTATCTGCACGTCGTCCAGTCCAATCATATTGACGATATGACTTAAGAAGCGTGTTTTCTTGGCGGTGGCTTCCAGCAATGTGAGTTTGATATCCGGTAGCACGATTTTCAGTGGTATACCGGGCAGTCCGGCTCCGGTGCCTACATCAATAACTGCCAGATTCTGTTCTTTATCAATAGCTTGTATTATTGTCAATGAATCGAGGAAGTGTATTACCTGGACTTCTTCATAGCTGGTGATGCCGGTCAGGTTCATTCTCTGGTTCCAGTCGACGAGTTCGCGGTAATACACTTCGAACCGCTCAAGTTGAGTGGAAGTGAGATTGATTCCCAGCTTTTGCGCGCCGGACTTCAGTATATCCATCTGAATCATTTACGCCACGGCGATGATATAGTACAGGTATACCACCACTCCGGCTAAAACTACGCTGTCCATGCGGTCCAGTAACCCGCCGTGACCCGGCATGAGACCGCCCGATTCCTTTACACCTGAATAACGTTTCAGCGCCGACTCCGCAAGGTCGCCTATCTGCCCGAAGATACTAATGAGTGCCCCCAGAATAATCGCGCGCCCCCAATCGAGTTCCTGAATATAGACCGGGTTAGTCCAAATAAAGAACTTAGGCAGCGTGAAAAGCAGGCTGATAATCACCGCCCCGAACAGCCCGGCAACAGCGCCGACCCATGTCTTGCCGGGGCTTATCCCGGGCGCCATCTTGCGCCTGCCGAATGCCTTACCTATGAAGTAAGCGGCCGTATCGGAGCCGAAGGTAGCGAAAAGCGCCAGGAATAACCAGTCTCGCCCGGCTTCCAGCCGCAACGCCACCAGGAAACTCAGCAGCCAGCCGACGTATATTATGCCGATAATCAGCCATGACCAGCGAAGATAAACGTTTTCTCTCGGCGGTAGAAATGCCGACATCGCGAGCGAAAGCAGGATACCCGACCCCAGCAGGACGGGTATAATGAGGTCGTATGTGCAGTGCGGGCGTAGAATGAAAAGCAACGTCCAGACCATGCCGAAACAGACCAGCGGAATCGACCTTGCCACGCCCGTTAACCTGTAAAACTCCAGAGCAGCCAGCAGTCCCCAGATACCCGCCAGCACGGTGAACCAGGGTAACGGTTCATCGAACCAGACGACTACGATGATGAGAGGGATACCCCAAAGCGCGGTTATGACTCTTTTTCTGAGCATAGGCTCCCCGTTACAGACCTCCGAAGCGCCTCTGTCTCCGGCTGTAGGCAAGTAAGGCTTGCTTAAGTTCCTCTTCGTCGAAGTCGGGCCAGAGCACCGGCGTAAAATAGTATTCGCTGTAAGCTGCCTGCCAGATAAGGAAATTGCTGGTGCGTATCTCCCCGCCCGTGCGAATCACCAGGTCGACATCGGCAAAATCATCGGTATAGAGATATTCCCCGAAGAGCCTTTCATCGATATCTTCTATCGGTACGTTATCTTCCATTATTCTGCGTACCGCGTGCAGTATTTCCTCCCGGCCGCCGTAATTCAACGCAACGCCCAGGGTCATCCCTTTGTTTCCGGCGGTAAGGTCTACGGCTTTTTTAATGGACTTTTGGAGTGTTGCGGAGAGGCTTTCCAGCGACCCGATATGGCGTATCCTTACGCCGTTTTTATGAAGGGCGCGCGCCTCTTTATCGATAATATCTTCAAGGAGTCGAAATAGTCCGTTGACTTCATCTTCGGGGCGGTTCCAGTTCTCGGTAGAAAATGCGTATAAAGTAACGTACTCTATACCGTAATCATTAAGGGACTCGAGGACGGGACGTACATTTTTTACTCCGGCGTGATGTCCTTCCATACGCGGTAAGCCGCGTTTCTCGGCCCATCTGCCGTTGCCGTCCAGGATGATGGCTACATGACGGGGAAGACCGGTGATTTTTTCCATATTCGTTGAGGCACCGCTGCCCCGGGAATTATGCGGGAGTTATCGTCTATACTTCCAGGAGTTCCTGTTCCTTGTCCTTGCCGACTTTTTCTATCTCGTCCATGAAGACGTCGGTAATGCTCTGCAGTTGCTCCTGGGCACGCTTGTGTTCGTCCTGTGATATTTCCTTGTCCTTTTCCATCTTCTTGAACTCGTTCATGGCTTCGTGCCGCAGGCTTCTTATCGCTACCCGCCGCTCTTCCATCTTCCGGTGAACTATTTTAATCATTTCCTGGCGGCGCTCTTCACTCAGCGGGGGAATAGATATCCTGATGATATTGCCGTCATTGGAGGGATTGATACCGAGTTCCGATTTTAATATCGCCTTCTCGATATTTCCGATGCAGCTTTTATCCCAGGGTTGAATGACCAGCAGGCCGGCTTCCGGGGCCGAAATACCGGCGAGTTGATTAAGCGGGGTGGGGACACCGGCGTATTCAACCTTGATATGTTCGACGAGTGCCGGTGTGGCATGACCGGTGCGTATCGTAGCCAGGTCGGCGCGGAATACCTTTAACGAGGCTTTCATCTTGTCGTCTATACTTTTTAATGCTTCGTTAACCATATCAACTCTCACTTGTTACCAGAGTACCTATCGACTCGCCGAGGACAATCTTTCTCATGCCGTCCGGAGCCTCCAGGTCAAAGACGATTATGGGGAGTTTATTATCCAGGCACAGTGATAGAGCGGTGGTGTCCATCACTTCCAGTCGCTTGCTTAAAATTTCCAGATGAGAAATTTTATCGAACTTCTTGGCGGTGGGGTCTTTCAGGGGATCGGCGGTATATATACCGTCCACGTTGTTCTTGGTCATCAGCAGGACCTCGGCGCCTATTTCTATGGCGCGTAGCGCTGCAGCGGTGTCCGCGGTCATATAGGGGTTACCGGTGCCCCCCGCGAAGATGACCACCCTTCCTTTTTCCAGGTGACGGATGGCTTTTCGCCTGATGTACGGCTCGGCGACCTGTCTGATGTCAAGCGACGATTGCGTGCGGGTGTCCACGCCTTCTCTTTCCAGCACGTCCTGGAGGGCGAGGGCATTGATGACCGTAGCCAGCATCCCGGCGTAGTCCGCGGTTGCCCGGTCCATGCCGTCGGCTTCCGCCTGCGCGCCTCGCCAGATATTGCCCCCTCCCACCACGATGCCGACGCCCACGCCGGTTTCGACCACCTGCTTTATCTGGCGAGCAATCCGGGTCAGGGTGGGATTATCGATTCCATAGCTGTGTCCGCCGCGCAATGCCTCGCCGCTTAACTTGAGCATTACCCGCTTGTATTTAGCTTCAGGCATTCTTCTACCCCTAGTTGCCTAATTCGAACCTGGTAAACCGACTTACTTTGATATTTTCTCCTAGTTTAGCTATGGTTTCAACGATGATATCTTTAACGACCCTGGTGGAGTCTTTGATATACGGCTGCAAGAGCAGGCAGGCTTCTTCCGGGGCGGCCTCCTCGTCTTCCTCTATGTCTTCTTCGGAAACGTATTTGGGTGCCAGCGCCGCCACCTGCATTGCCAGGCAATGGGCAAGTTCCTTAAATTCGTCGGTGCGGGCGACGAAGTCCGTCTCGCAGTTGAGTTCAACCAGCGCCCCGATTCGTCCGGCGGTGTGTATATAGGCTTCCACAAGTCCTGCGCCGGTAGCGCGTTCCGACTTTTTCTGCGCCTTGAGCAGCCCTTTTTCTTTGAGGGCTTCCAGCGCTTTTTCCATGTTGCCTTCACAATCGACCAGCGCGCCGCGGCAGTCCATGACGCCGGCGCCTGATTGTTCTCTCAGTTCCTTAATCATCTGGGTGGTGATATCCAAGTATGCCTCCTTATTCCTCATCCGGCGTGAATATCAGCGGTTCCGACGTGTCCACAGCCGGTTTTTCTTCTCCTTCAGCTTCGTCTTCCTTTTCCTCGATGACTTCAGGGGTGACGGCAGACGCTTCGCCCATCTTGCCTTCGAGGACGGCGTCCGCAATCTTGGTGCAGATGAGCTTGATAGCGCGGATGGCGTCGTCATTGGCGGGAATAGGATGGTCTATTTCGTCGGGGTTGCAGTTGGTGTCCACGATGGCGACGACCGGCACAGCCATGCGCTGAGCTTCGGCGAGGGCGATTTTCTCCTTGGTGGGGTCGATGATGAACATGGCACCCGGGAGAGCCGTCATTTCTTTGAAGCCGCCCATTTGCCTGTTCAGTTTATCGATTTTCTCACCGATTTTAAGGACTTCCTTCTTGGTAAGGCGGCCGAGTTCGCCGCGGGCCATCTGGTCTTCCATGCGCACGAGCTGGTCGATGCGTGCCTGGATGGTGGCGAAGTTGGTGAGCATTCCCCCGAGCCAGCGCTGGTTGACGTAGTACATGCCGCAGCGTTCCGCTTCTTCCTGGACGGATTCCTGCGCCTGTTTCTTGGTGCCGACGAAGAGGATGGTCTCGCCCTGGGCAACCACGTCCTTGATGAAGTCGCAGGCATGGTCAAGCATGACGGCGGTTTTTTCCAGGTCGATGATGTGGATGCCGTTGCGCTTGGTGAAGATGTAGTTTTTCATCCGCGGGTTCCAGCGGCCCGTCTGATGTCCGAAGTGCGCCCCGGCTTCGAGGAGCTGTTTGATGGTTGCAGTGTCCGGCAAGTTATCTGACCTCCCTTGGTATATTAATCATAAGTGTTCAGGATTCAGGTCTGTAACCAGTATAGCATACCTTATGTAGGACGGCAATAGCTTATGTTAAGAAAAGGCGGGTTCTAAAATTTTGCTAAAAATGCAGCATTTCCATTGACACGATTACAGGGTAATATTAGAATTTCTTAGTTCCACCGAATGTCCAAAAAGGGGCAATATCATGTCATCATGGCAGCGGCTGGCGAAACATGGAAGAGGAAGATATACATATTCATAAAATCTGGCGGGGAGTGCTGATAGTCTTCGGGCTGACGCTGGTGGTCCTGGGAGTTGCCCTGGGGGACGCATTTAACCTGTTTATCATGGTGGCGATGGGGATGGCGCTGGTGCTGGGGGGTTGCGGGTTGTGGGTGAGGGACAAGAACCGGAACAGCGCGCACATACTGTGGGGCCTGCTGCCGCCGGTGGGATTCATCGCCATTATGATGCTGAAGGACAGGTCGGGAGAGTTAGAGAAGGAAGACGAGATAGAGAACGAGTGAGGGGTTGATAGCCACCCTCACCCCTGCCCTCTCCCATCAAGGGAGAGGGTTTATTATTGAGGGATAAGCCGAGGATGATACCGGGGGACCCAGCATCCCGTTTTTAAAGCCGGAGGGATTTGATTCGTTATTCGTTTTTTAATATATTTTTGCGGTCTTTTAGCTTCAGGTTGAAGCTGATTCGTTTTTATTCGTTTCTGGTTTTTACGAGTGATTCGTTTTTTATTATATGATAAGTCAGCTTTAGTCACCGGGTATTCGTTTTTTTCGTTCCATGTTTTTTATTAAATTGCCAAGAGCTTTATATATCAGGAAGGCCGTTTATATTATAGAGGAGGACCGGGAGAAGGTAAATGGGAATTTGTCGCAGGAGAGGGGCGGCGCCTTTCTTAGACGCCCCGCTGTGAAAAAACCCATTATGTCCCCCTTTACGAAAGGAGGAAGAATGCAGTGGGGAGATTAAAATCCCCCTTA
>JAFGPF010000042.1 GCA_016926115.1 Dehalococcoidales bacterium
GGAAGCCCATTCGGGCGTCTTGGGCACGCCGTCCTCTTTACCCAGGACATAGTCCTCGAACTTGTCGAATCCGACGGTATGGGTGGCGACGTATTCCTTATCGTACAGTCCCTCGGTAATCCAGACGTGGGTTATCGCCAGTTGTAATGCCGCGTCGGTATTGGGCAGGACCGGTATCCATTTATCGGCGTGGACGGCGGCGCCGTAGTTAAGCTCGGGGCAGATGTATACCTGCTTGATGCCGATATCCGTCCAGAAATAGCTGAGCCGGCTGGCGAACTGCCCCCGGAACCCCCAGGGTGTCGTCTCGGGGTCGCCGCCCCACATCAGTAATAATTCCGTGTTTTCAGTAATATCCTTGACAATGTTGGCAGCGGGGAGCATATGACCGCAAAGTCCAGTCCCCCAAACGTGCATGCCGCCGTAGTACCACCCCTCCCAGCTGTCCGCGTTCCTGATTTGCTGCGTCCAGCCGCCCCCCAGCGCCCGTAGCAGCAGACCCGGCAGTCCGTGGGGACCCTGCACCAGCTTGCACTCGCCGTGGCCATCCCCCTGTGCCAGGATGGCATGCGGGCCGTATTTATCGCGCACCCTCTTTATCTCGGCGGCGATTATCTCCGCGGCTTCGTCCCAGGAGATTCTCTGGTATTTGCTCTTGCCCCGGTTCTGCGGGTTCCTCTCGCCGTGGGGGTCCCAATCGACGCGCTTCAGCGGGTATTTAATCCGGTTCGGCGAATATATCCTCTTTTTATATGCCAGCGAATACGGACCGGGCAGCGATTTCCAGTTGGGTTCCAGGCTTTTACCATTCCTTTGAAACTTCCAGGGATTGAGGTCTTCCCGCCTGTATTTCCAGTCGTAGTGCAGTGGTCTTATCCTGATTATCCTGCCGTCCTTCACGTCCACGGCGCCCTCCACGCCGCCGGTGGTCACGCCGCTTAGCCCGACCGTCCTGAGTACCGTTTTCAACCCGTCGTTTATCTTCGATGTCTTTTCAAACACTCCAAGTAACCTCCTTACGCACTTATATCGCCCGCCCCACCTCGAAGCCGTCCCAGATAGCCCCCATGATATTGCGCGGCTCCCGGCAGTCGCCGACATTATAAAGGTTGGCAACTTTACCGCGCAGTTCGCGGGACAGCGTATCATCGGGCTTGAGACCCGCCGCCAGCACGACGGTATCCGCCTTAATCGTCTTTTGCGTATTATTTACGGTGATATTAATACCTTCTGCGGTGATTTCGTTGACGCTGATACCGGTCAGGACGTCCACTTTATGCAATGCCAGCAGGTCGGTAAGCATCATGCGGTTCATGAGGGGAACGGATAAAAACCCCGCCATCAATTCGGGCAGCATCTCGACCAGAGTCACCTGCTTCCCCTGTTCCGCCAGCCATATAGCCGTCTCACAGCCTACCATACCTCCGCCGATGACGACCACCTTATCCTTCGCCTTTTTCCTGCCGAGCATCAGGTCTGTGCAGGTGATTACACTGGGATTATCAATGCCGGGAATATCAGGGATGACAGGAACCGAGCCGGTGGCGACGATTACAGCGTCAGGATTTCCTTGCGAAATGATTTCCGGGGATATTTCTATCGTTGTTTTTACTACTATGTCCAGCTTATTGAGTTCGTTTTTATACCAGTCCAGCAGCGCGGCCAGGTCTTTTTTGAAGCGTGGCACCGAAGCCTCGATTAAGTGACCGCCCAAATCTTTCTCTTTTTCGTATAGAACCACCTTATGCCCCCTCATAGCGGCAACTCGCGCCGCTTCCATGCCGGCCACACCCCCGCCGATAACAATGACCTTTTTCGGTACATCTGCCTTATTGAGCTGATACTCCCTCTCTTTACCACAGGCAGGATTTACCGCGCAGCTGAGTGACTCGCCCTTCATGAACCTCCAGATGCAGCCCTCGTGGCACCCGATGCAGGGTCGGATGTCTTCCTCCCTACCTTCGTAAACCTTAAGGGGCCAGTCGGGGTCGGCGAGCAGTCCCCTGCCTATAGCCACCATGTCGGCCTTTCCTTCTACGATAACTCTTTCCGCCAGTTCCGGGACTTCCAGCCTGCCGACGGCTATCACCGGGATTTTCACCACTTTCTTTACCTTTTCCGCCATGTCCGTCATGCAGCCGTGCGCCTGGTATCCCGGCGGGTGCGCCCAGTACCAGCTGTCGTAGCAGCCGGCGTCCACGTGCAGGGAATCGAACCCGGCTTCTTCGAGGAGCTTCGCCATCTCCAGCCCTTCTTCGATATCCCGGCCGGCTTCCTGGTACGGTTCCCCCGGCAGCGCCCCGGAGTTGAGTCCCTTGATGTAGTGCTTGAGTCCGAACCGGTACTGCACCGGAAAATCCGCCCCGGCGCGCTCCTTGATTACCTCGAGGACCTCTAGCGGGAAGGTAAGCCTCTGCTTGAGGTCGCCGCCGTATTTATCCGTCCGCCGGTTCCAGATAGACGTGGTAAACTGGTCAAAGAGATAGCCTTCGTGGGCGTGGAGTTCTATTCCGTCGATGCCCGCCGCCAGGAGGGTATCGGTGGCGGGGCCGAATGCCGCGACGATTTCCTCCACTTCTTCCGTTTCCAGGGCCCGGCAGGTGACTTCCGGGTTATAGAAATGGGGGACGGCCGACGCCGATACCGGGTGGTGGAGGTGTCCGGGGAGGGGTATCACGCGCCCGAAGCCCGCCGTAAGCTGCACGAAGAGCTTCGCGCCCAGGGCATGGACGCCTTTACATATCCTGCCGAAAGGCTCCGTCGACGCCCGGTTAATCATGTGCCTGGGGCCGCCCCGGTTGCCCGTTTCGTCGTGCACCTGGAAAAGTCCGGTGATAATCAGGCCCACGCCACCCCGCGCCCGTTCGATGTAATAATCGATGCCGCGCTGGTTGGGGTTGCCGTCCGCGTCGGTCAGGCCGACGATGCCCATCGGCGCCATGGCAATCCTGTTCTTGATGCGTACTTTGCCGATATTAACCGGCTGGAAGAGCCCGGGATATGACATTTATGTCAAGATTCCTTTCGTCTGATAATAAATTGCGCAATATAACCAACATTATAGTGCGATGAGTAGAGCCGATGCAAAGTTAGGGGGGGCGAAGGAAAAGTACGAGGGGTGGAGATAGGGACTAGACGATTCGTTATTCGTTTTTTGAAATTTTTTTCCTCTTAGCTTCAAAGCGAAGCTGATTCGTTTTTATTCGTTTTTTTACTTATGTAAAGCGACGGCGAGAACCGCATATTCAATTACTGATGTGATATAAATAGTATAAAGGGGCCGGGGGAGAAAAGGAAGGGGGTTTTGTCGCGGGGGGATTTGGTTCTACCTTACCCCCTGTGTCACCTTTTCCTGACGAGGTTTCACAGGAGAGGGGGATTTTTTTAAAGAGGGGCTGATGCCCCTCTTAGACACCCCTATGAAATACAAGGGGTGGTATAATGGGTGGAGTGAACGAGAAAATGGAAGCGGAAATGCTGGCTGAGGGATATCTGGCACTGGCTCAAGAGAACCAAGAGTATGCAATATTGTCTGCCGAGATTGCGCATGAAGTAATACCGGAGTGGGAGTGAGGTTATAACTGGTGCTAGACTATCAGGCAGCGAAGGGAAAGGATGTGGGGTGGAGATATTGGAATTTATAGGATTGGGGGTTGCTTTGTTGTGGGAATGTGATTATTATAGTGAATTGAGGTAATTAAGTGAAACCTGAGCAAAAAGATAAATCTGAGAAGAACGACAAAGGCTAACAGGTTATGTTATGACTATAGCGACAAATATATTACATTGGGGTGATAACCTTCCGATATTGCGGGATTTTCCGCCTGATTGTATAGACCTCATCTACTTAGACCCCCCTTTTAACTCCAAACGGGATTATAATGCGATATTCAAGGATGAAACGGGTTCAGCTACCCCTGCTCAAATTAAAGCATTTACTGACACTTGGAAATGGCATATGGCAGTTGATGCTTACAAGGAAATGGTTTCTAAGGGTGGAACTGTATCCAAACTACTATCAGCGATGCATGATGCTCTTGGTACGAACGATGTATTAGCATATATTTCGATGATGGCTTTGCGTATCTGCGAGCTTCATCGAATATTGAAGTCTGATGGCTCTTTGTTTCTTCATTGTGACCCTACGGCCAGCCATTATCTCAAATTATTACTTGATGCTCAATTTGGCAAGATGAACTATCGTAATGAGATAATCTGGCACTATCGGAAATGGCCTAGCGGCAGGTCTCAATTCCAACGTAACCATGATGTAGTATTCTTCTACACAAAAACGAACGAAAAGTCTCGACATTTTAAGGCGCATATGATGGAACGAACAGCTTCCACAATCAAACGATTTGGGACTAAAAAGATTATAAGTGGCTATGATGAGCAAGGAAAAAGAATACCTTCAAAAATGGCTGATGAAGATTCCCCTGGTGTCTGGGGAGATGATGTATGGGATATTCCACGAATACCACCTATAAAGCAAAGATATGAAACCCAAAAACCCCCCGCTTTATTGAAGCGAATCATTGAAACGGCAAGTGAAGAAAACGACATAGTATTAGACCCTTTTGCAGGATGTGGGACTGCAATTGTAGAAGCCCATAGAGCAAAAAGACGATGGATTGGGATAGATATAACTTATTGGGCGATTCATACAATAGAGGAATTCATGATAGATGAATTTGGCTCAATGAAGATTCCAGTCATAGGTAGGCCTACAACTTATGATGAGGCACTCAAACTTGCAGAGATTAGTCCACTTGATTTTGAACAGTGGGCTGTGATGCAGTTTGAACGAGCCAAGCCAACGGGGGGGAAACCAATTGATGGTGAAATACCGTTCATAGATGATAAAAGCCTAAAAGGGAAAAGAGTCGTTATTGAGGTTACTACAGGAAAGCCAAATAAGAAGCATTTTGATGCTTTTCTGAATCATGTCAATAAAGCTGAAATGGGAATATACGTATTATTACACAAACCATCAAAAGGTATGGTGGCTGATGCCAAAGAAAAAGGAGTCTATCATTCTGAAGGATGGGGAAAGGATTTTCCCAAAGTGCAAATTTGCGAAGTAAATAATTTGTTTGATGGTATTAAGCCAGTAATCCCGCTACCCTATGTTAAAAAGGGTAAAGGTGTATTGCTTGATATTTAGGTTTGTCAAGTATATAAGTCCGATAGTCTATATTTTCCCACCCCCCCATATTTGCCCTCACCTTCCCTCTCATATTATAATTTATAGTACCCATGTTAATTCGCAAACTGCATCCGCATACCGCGCTGTACGCCGCGCAAGTTTCAGTCCCGTTCCGGGAGGAGCGCATGCTCGGCTGCTACCGCATCCTAGACCTTACCACGGAGGGGGCCTTCATTGCCGGGCGGGCGCTGGCGGACTTCGGGGCGGAGGTAATCAAGATTGAAAAGCCCGGCGGCGACCCCTCGCGCTTTCGCGGTCCCTTCTACAAGGACGACCCCGACCCCGAGAAAAACCTCTGGTGGTTCTCCTTCAACTCCAATAAAAAAGGCATCACCCTGGACATCACCACCCCGCCGGGGAAAGAAATATTTAAAAAGCTCGTAAAGACGGCGGACGCCGTGCTGGAGTCCTTCCCCCGCGGCTACCTGGACGGACTCGGACTCGGCTATAAAGACCTCCAGAAAATCAACCCCCGCATTATCCTCACGTCCATCAGCGGGTTCGGGCGCGAGGGACCGTACCGGGACTACAAAGACCCGGACATCGTGGTGCGGGCGCTCGGCGGCATGATATACACGGTCGGCTACGACGACCGTCCTCCCCTCACCATCAGCTACCAGCACACCCACACGATAGGCGCCATGAACGGGGCGGTCGGCACGATGATTGCCCTCACCCAGCGCGTCCACACCGGCCGGGGACAGCACGTCGAAGCCATCACCCAGCAGGCGCTGGACATCATCTGCTCGGCGGAAATCGAGGGACCCTACGCCCTCTTCGGCGAGATTCCCACGCGGCACGGTCGCGCGCGGGCGGAGGTCACCCTCAAGGACGGCTCCATCTTCTACAATCCCCTGCTCTGGGAATGCAGGGACGGCTACGTCGCCCTCAACCTCCTGCTCAATCCCACCGCCGCCCGGAACAACCGGAGCATGATGGACTTCATCAAGCGGGACGGCATCGGCATCGGCTCGTTCGAGAAATGGGAATGGGAAAAGAAAAGCTGGGAGGACATGAGCCGGGCGCAGGCGGAAGAACTCATGGAGGCAATCGGCAGGTTCTTTAAGAACCACACCAAGGACGAACTGCTCAAGCTGGCAACGGAAAACAGATTTCAACTCGGTCCCTGCAACAACGCGGAGGACGCCCTCAAGTATCCCCAGCTCTTGGACCGGGGATTCTGGAAAGATATCGAGCACCCGGAACTCGGCGCCAGCCTGAAATACCCGGGGGGCGCCGTCATGTCCACGCAGGAATATGTCGGCACGCGGCACCGGGCGCCGCTTATCGGGGAGCACAACGACGTGATTTATAGGGAACTCGGTCTCTCCGCAGACGAGTTAAAGACGATGAAAAAGCAAAAGGTGATATAACGTGACGAAGCAACCTTTTGAAGGCGTGAAAGTAATCCAGCTCTGCTGGGCGGGGGTGGGCATTTATACGCTCAACTACCTCAGCCACTACGGAGCCACGACCATCCGCGTGGAAACGGCGACAAGGCCCGACCCCGTACGGCTGTTCGCGCCCTTCGCCGCTACCAATAAAGAGGGCGAGCCGGTGGGACTGGAACGCAGCGCCTTCTTCTCCATTACCCACACCGCCCCGGAATACGGTATCAGCCTGAACTTCAAGCAGCCGGAAGCCATTGAGATATTCAAGAAGCTGGTCACCTGGGCGGACGTGGTCGGGGAAGGTTTCCCGACGGGCGTCATGGACAAGCTGGGACTGGACTACGAGGGACTAAGCAAAGTAAACCCGCAAATCATCATGTTCCGTACCTGCGGCTACGGGCATACCGGACCCATGGCGGACCAGCCGGGATTCGGGAGCATACTGACGGCGGTCACGATGATGGACACGATGGTCGGCTATCCTGACCGGCCCCCCGTGCCCCCTTCAACGTATTACACCGACCAGCTTTCGCCGATGTACGCCACGCTGTCCATCATGGCGGCCCTCGATTACCGCCGCCGCACCGGCAAAGGACAGTACATCGACCACGCCCAGATAGAAGCGGGACTGAACTACATGACCCCGCTCATCCTCGATTACCAGGCGAACGGTCGCGAGCTTGCCCTGAACGGCAACAAGTGCGACTACGCCGCGCCTCACGGCACCTATAAATGCAAAGGCGACGACAGATGGGTAGCTATCGCCGTGATGACCGACGAGGAATGGCGGAGCTTCGTGAAAGCCATCGGCAGTCCGGCATGGGGTAAGCTAAAGAAATATGTCACGGCAAACGGTCGCGTGAAACATAGCGATGAACTCGACCGCCGCGTGGAAGAATGGACAGTCAACTACACTCCAGAGGAGATACAGGAAAAACTCCAGAAAGCGGGCGTCGGCGCGGGACTGGTCGCCAACGCGAAAGACCTCGATGAAGACCCGCAGATGAGCCACTACAACTTCTACCGCGAGCTCGACCACCCGTACATGGGCAAGCTGCGGTACTATCACCCCGACCCCATCAAGCTGTCCGACGCCGAACCGGATATCAATCGTCCCGTCCTGGTGGGCGAGCATACGGACTTCGTCTGCACGGAGATTCTGGGCATGTCCCGGGATGAGGTCGACGAGTTACGCGGCAGAGGCGTTTTCGACTGATTTCCCCCGGACTCTTGAACTTCCCTCGCGGACAGGGTAGTATTATGACATGGATTTCAGTCCGCTGCTGGATACCATAATACCTTCTTCCGGGGGTCTGCTTATCGTCAGGGCAATCGTGGCGGGGATACTCGTTTTCTTCCTGCCGGGCTATGTCTGGACCCTCGTTATCTTCCGAAAAATCAACATCATCGAAAGATTCGCCCTCTCCATCGGTCTGTCCATGGCGCTGACAACCCTCTGTATTCTCGTCCTGAACGTGCTGCTCGGTATGCCGATAACCGGGACGACCGGCTTAATCGTAATCATCGTTATCACGGTCATTCCCGCGGGTATATACTTCTTCAGGAGATTCATGGCACGCAATCCGGAGGCAACCGACGGAGACTAGATGTACGACGTCGTAATCGTCGGCGGCGGACCCGTCGGGAGCCGCGCAGCCTGCCTTCTTGCCGAACGGGGACACCGGGTATTGGTGGCGGAGCGGAAGGCACGGTCGGGAGAACGGGCCTGCTGCACTGGAATAGTCGGGCTGGAATGCGTCGATACCTTCAACATAGATAACAGGGTTATTCTCCGTCGGGTAAACAGCGCCAGCCTGTACTCACCTGCCGGGAATAAGCTCCACCTTAAGCGCGAAGAAACACAGGCATGCATCCTGGACCGTCAGGCTTTCGATATCTCGATGGCTGAACGGGCGCAGCACGCCGGGGCGGACTATCAATTCGATAGTCGTGTCTCCGATATCGTGATCGAAAAAGACCGCATCAACGCTATCGTCATACGCGACGGCAGAGAATCTAAAATCCAAGCAAGGTGCGCGGTTATCGCCTGCGGATTTACGCCGGGACTTATCGGGCGATTGGGCCTCGGCTCGTTCCGCGACTTCACCATCGGCGTGCAGGTGGAAGTAAAAACGGCGGGAACCGATGAGGTAGAGGTATACTTCGGGGACGTGGCGCCGGGTTTCTTCGGCTGGATTGTGCCGACCGCGCCGTTAATGGCAAGGGTCGGGCTGATGGCGCGCGAGAAGCCCGGATTTTACCTGAAAAACTGGCTGCTACACCTGGCTTCACAGGGGAGAATCGACTCCGCCGATGTGCCGGTATGCTACGGCGGGATTGCCTTAAGACCGCTGACGAAGACCTACAGCGAACGCTTGATTGTAGTGGGGGACGCCGCCGGACAGGTAAAGCCGACCAGCGGGGGCGGCATTTATTACGGGCTGCTTTCCGCCGATATCGCCGCGGCGGCCCTGCACGTGGCGCTGGAGACGGGCGACCTTTCCGCGAAGAGACTGGCACGTTACCAGCAGGGATGGCGTAAAAAGCTGGGACGGGAACTGCGCACGGGCTACTGGGCGCGGAAGCTGTATGAACGCCTCGGTAACGGGCAAATCGACCGCCTGTTCGAGATAGTTAAAGCCGGCGGCATCGACAAAGCCCTGCTCAAGGCGGAAGACGTGTCCTTCGACTGGCATGGTAGGACGATAACCAGGCTGCTGAAATACCAGGTGGTAGCCGGAACGCTTAACGTGATTAAGATGCCGTTCCAGAGTCGCACGGATTGACCGGCAACTTGTCTAACGTTTAGAATAATATAGCTGATTCACCGGGGGGTATAAATGGCAAACACTGATAATCGCGTGCTCGGCCTGGGCGAAGCCGCCGCACTCTATCTGGCGAAGCTGCCCGAGAAAGACAGGGAATCCGCTCAGCCGGAGGTGTACAAGTTCGCCCGCTGGTACGGCTGGGAGAGCCCCTTTTCCAGGCTCGCACCTCCCGCGGTCGCCGGCTACGCCGAACAGTTGTCCACCTCGGATACGGACTACGCGAGGAAGCTGGAACTGGTGCGCGCCTTTCTCGCCTACGCCAGGAAGGCAGGCTGGAGTGCGACCAACCTGGGCACCCACCTGAAAACGAAGAAGGGTAAAACGGGACCGAAGGTCACCCACGCACGGGTACAGCGGGAGTCGGCGTCCTTGAGTAGGGAGAAGTACGACGAGCTTACGGCGGAACTGGACGGGCTGAAAAAGAGGAGCCGCGAACTCATCGACGAGATACAGCGCGCCGCAGCCGATAAAGACTTCCGTGAGAACGCGCCGCTGGCCGCCGCCAGGGAAGAGCGCGGGCACGTTGAAGGGAGAGTTAAAGAACTCGAGGAAGCACTGAAAGAAGCCACCATCATCGATGATAAGAAAGCCCCTGCCCACAAGTCCGGCGTCGGGGACAGCATCTTACTTAACGACCTCGCCTCGGGCAAGGAACTCCGCTACATGATAGTCGACCCCCGGGAGGTAGACCCCCTGAAGGGCAAGATTTCCATAGCCTCGCCACTGGTCAAGGCGCTACTCGGCAGGAAAGACGGGGACGTGGTGGAAATAAACGCGCCGAGGGGCAAGCTGCAGTACCGGATTATCCGCATCGAGCGGTAACCCGCATATGATATAATAGACTTGACGATATGGGGCTGTAGCTCATCCGGGAGAGCGCCGCGTTCGCATCGCGGAGGTAAGGGGTTCGAGTCCCCTCAGCTCCACCAGCATTTTATTTTAACCAGTCATTTATCACCGGCCAAAGGCCGGATACTGCCGTTTGGAAGGACAGCACTTCGCTCGCGGGGTGGTATCAACCCTGATATTACGAATCCGAATCTGCCCGCACGGTTTGCAGGGTAAACAGCGTGTCTTCCCAAACCGGTCGTGGTAAAATAGTCGTGTAACCGGCGGCGCCGGACGGCAACCTTAATCTGGAATCACCCTGTCCAAGGACTATTACGAGGCTGCGGGATTTAGGCAGGACACCTAGTCTTCGCGTCTTCCGTGTTATTTTAATATAGCGATCTGGAAGGAGGCTAAAGACATATGGCAGAACAGAAATATGGCGTTACGAAAAGCGGTGATCCAAATACCAGGTTCGGGAAATACTTCGTTTTCAGGACACATCCGAACCCTTTCCATCCGGAAGATAATCCCGATGTATTCCAGGTCTACCTGGATGACAGGGCTGTGGAAGGCGGTATGTATTTCAGCGGGGGCATGGTGACGCGAAAGACCTCATCAGAGGTAACATCCAAGCCTCATTATCACGATTACATGGAATACCTGATTCTACTCAGTACTGACCCGAAAGACCAGAATAACTTAGGAGGCGAATTTTTTCTATATATCGAAGACGAAAAGCACGTCTACGACCAAGCCTGCGTCATCACTATTCCGCCCAAGGTCTGGCACTGTCCTTTCGGTTTTAACAGAGTGGACCGGCCCATACTTTTTTATTCCTGTTCCAACGGGCCGCGATTATATGACTATCTGAGCCGTGACCCGAAATGGGCCCACGTACCCGATCCCGAAAATAAAGAAATGATACGGGAACCCGACCCGGGAATGAAGTCCCCCTAACCCGGGTTATCTAAGAGAAGCGAGGTATATTTTTGTATCTGACGGGCGGGTGACGTACGTACAGATATCAATTTTAACGGACAGCGTCTTGACTCTACCTGTCCCTGCTAAATAAACGCAAACTCCGCCCTGAAAGTCCTACCTATTGACACCCCGGCTCCACCAATTTTCTTAAATACCCGATTTTTCAACCATGGGATTATTTTACCATATTTTAGGAAATTATATGAAAATAAGTATTGACATATGAAATTATATGAAATATAATGAAATATCAACTGCCGGAGACCGTGCTGAATACTGGGCGTACCAGGAGGACTAGAATGAACGAATTTGAAAAACTTTTTACAGTGGAAGACATCGCCAGAATGACTTCCTTTACATCCCGCACTATCAGGAACTATCTGAAAGACGGAA
>JAFGPF010000043.1 GCA_016926115.1 Dehalococcoidales bacterium
CACTATGGCAACCTTACCGTCGACACGATATTTGTTAATATCCATGTAATTCTCCTTTGTTCAGTTCTGAAAACCGGCGAATGTTCTCACCGGATTACTCTACTTTAATTATACAGGCGTTGGCCTGTGCCAGTCCGCCGCAGATAGCGCCCATGGCGTAGCCGCCGCCCCTCCGCCGCAGTTCGTACATCAGGTTCATGATGAGTCTGGCGCCGCTGGCGGTATTGGGGTGCCCGATGGCGATGGCGCTGCCGTTGATGTTCATTTTTTTCTTCAGCTCTTTGTATTTAGCGTCGTCGTTATCGACAGCCAGCTTCATCGATACCAGCGGCACGCAGGCAAAGGCCTCGTTAATCTCCCCGCAGGCCATATCGTCGAGGGTCATGTCGGCCTTTTTAAGGATTTTCTTCATGGCGTAGCCGGGGCCCTCCGGCATGCGGCTGGCGTTGATGGCGACAGATACCGAGGCGACTACCGTAGCCAGGACTTCCAGCCCGAGTTCTTCCGCCTTCTTACGCGTCATGACCAGTATCGCCGTGGCGCCGTCGTTCAGACCTGGCGCGTTGCCGGCCGTAATAGCGCGGGTCTCGTAGACGGGTTTCAGGCTGGCGAGCCTCTCCAGGGTAGTATTGGCGCGGTACTGCTCGTCGATATCCAGCGTTACGGGGTCGCCCTTTGCCTGGGGGATTTCCAGAGGCATGATTTCTTCCTTGAACTTGCCCGCGTTCCAGGCTTCCCCGTAGTTCTGGTGACTGCGGAAAGCCCACTCGTCCTGCTCCTGCCGGTCTATCTTATACTCGTAAGCCACGTTATCGCTGTCCACCGATACCGGGTTGAAGTCCTTGTAGCCGAGGGCGTACAGCGGGTCTTCCATCTTGACATCGCCTAGGCGGAAGCCGCCGAATCTCACTCCCCTGACGACAAGCGGCGACTGCCCGAAGGAGGTAGCGCCACCGCAGATAGCCGTCTCAATCTCGCCGGCTTTCATTTCCAGGGCGGCCAGCCTGACGGCGTTCATCGCCGAGACGCATGCCATGTCGAAGGAAATGGATACCGTCTCGTGGGGAATACCGGCCCTGATGAGGGACTGTCTTCCCGCCACCGGCGTGTACGGGTCGCGGCATGCCGACGTATCGCCGACCCCCCAGAAAACCTCGTCCACCGTGTCCGGACTTACGTTTACCCTCTTGAGCACCTCCCGCATCGGGATAGCACCCAGTTCGTAATAATCGAAGTCCCGCAGCGAACCGCCGAACCTGCCGAACGGTGTCCTTACCGCACTCACAATTACAACATCATTAGCATCTGCCATTTTAATTCCTTTCCCGTTTATGTATATTTAAGCTTAACAGACTATTTCTGCGTATAATCGTAAAAACCGCGGCCCGTCTTGCGCCCCAGGTCGCCGGAGCGCACCATGTTCTTCAGGAGCGGCGCGGGCATCAGCCTCTCGCCGAAATCGGCGTACATCGTCTCCAGTCCGTGCAGGACCACATCCGCCCCGGCAAGGTCGCATAGCTCCAGCGGGCCCATGGGATGGTTCAGGCACAGCTTGACGGCTTTATCCACTTCCTCCGGCTTGTTGCCGTCCATGACACAGAAGAAAGCCTCGTTCATGATGGCGTCCACCAGCCGCGAGACGATGAATCCGGCGTAGTCGCGCGCCTCGCAGGGCTCCTTGCCGATACTCTTGACGTATTCCTTGGCGGCTTCCAGTGTGTCCTCGGAGGTGTGCCTGCCCGGGATTACCTCCACGCCTTTCATCACCGGCACCGGGTTCATAAAGTGTATGCCGATTACCCTTTCCGGTTTCGCGGCAACAGCAGCTATCTCCCCGATTGGTAGCGACGAGGTATTGGTGGCGAGGATGGCGTCGTCCCTGCATATTTCGCTGAGCTGTTTGAAGATATTCTGCTTTAAATCGATGACTTCCGGGGCCGCCTCGATAACGAGGTCGGCATCCTTGGCGTCGTTCATGTCCAGCGTGGTCTTGATGCGAGACATAATCGCCTCTTTTTCGCTTTCCTGCAGGGTGTCCTTCTTTATCATGCGGTCGAGACTCTTCTCGATAGCAGCCATGCCCCTGCTGATGAACTCGTCCTGGATATCGGACATGGTCACGTTATAGCCCGCCTGGGCGGTTACCTGGGCGATGCCGTTACCCATGGTACCGGCACCAATCACAAACACATTCTTTATCGCCACAGTATCAACCTCCTTGTATTAATATTTCATCCACAATACCGTCATCCTGAGCGAAGCGAAGGATCTCGGCGGGGTGGGAGCATATTATCTTTCTTGCCATTCCACCCCGAGATTCTTCAGAATGACGTCTTTACTTATTTGTTTTTAAACTTGGCTTCCCTTTTCTCCAGGAATGCCTTCATGCCCTCTTTCTGGTCTTCGGTGGCAAAACAGAGGGCATCGCACCGGGCTTCTATATTGAGCCCGGAGTTGATATCGGTCTCTATGCCGGTCTGGATAGCCAGCTTCGCCATCGCCAGTACCGGACTGCTCTTGCTCGCCAGCTTTTTCGCCCACTCCATCGCCTCGTCCATCAGGCTCTCCGGCGGGACGACCTTGTTAACCAGGCCCAGGTTTAAGGCTTCATCGGCCTTAATCATATCGCCGAGGTAAATCATTTCCTTGGCTTTCGCCACGCCGATGAGACGGGGCAGGCGCTGGGTGCCGCAGGCGCCGGGAATCAGCCCCAGGTTTATCTCCGGCTGGCCGAACCTGGCGCGTTCCGAGGCGATACGCAGGTCGCAGCACATCGCCAGTTCGCAGCCGCCGCCGAGGGCATAACCGCTTATAGCGGCAATGACCGGCTTGGTAAGGTTATAAATACGGTCGGACGCCTTGCGTATGGTCGCCATGAACTTCTGGGCTTCAATGGGACCCATGTTCGCCATTTCGGCAACATCCGACCCGGCGGCGAAGGCTTTCTCCCCGCTGCCGGTAATTACCGCCACGCGTACTTCGGCATCGTTTTCAATCGATTCGAAAACGTCGTAAAGCTCGTTGTAGACGTCGCTGTTGAGGGCGTTTAATGCTTCCGGGCGGTTGAGGGTAACCTTGGCGATGCCATCGGCTTTCTCGTAGAGTATGGTCTTGTAAGTCACGGTCTTATCTCCTCTCTGTTCGCTTGGATGATTCGGATAGCGCACCTGTTCTCATCGAATTGAGACTAAGGGGACCGGATTTGAGAAGAAAAATTCCTCTAATAGTTTAAGCTAACGGACTCTTACGTGTCAAGGCGGGACGGCTGTCGTACCGGCCCCTCCCCCCAGATTGACAATACGTCGCGGCGTTCGGTAAACTTATTTAATTATAAGCCGTCCCGTTTTCCCATTGAGGACATTTATTATGCCGGACATTGATACCATCGCCCGCAGCCTGACCGGAGAGATTAAAAAGTCCCGTGCGGACTACTCTGAAGCGCGCCTGGAGGAAAGCCAGACCAGCCATATCACCTACCGTGGCAAGGGGTTGGAATCCATCGGCAGGGCTACCGCCGCCGGCGGCAACGTACGCGCCCTGGTCAAGGGGGGCTGGGGGTTCACCAGCTTCAACAGATTCGATAATGTCCCCGACCGCGTGGAACTGGCGGCGGAGCAGGCGCGGTCCGCCGGCAACAGTAAAAGCAAGCTCGCGGAAATAGAACCCGCGGTCGACGACGTGCCGGGCGGGGTGGCTAAAAACCCCGTGGAAATACCCCTGGCGGAAAAGAAAAAACTCCTCGATGAATATAACGAAATCATCTGGAGCATTCCGCAGATACAGACCTCCACCATCGGCTACTCGGACAGTCACAAGAGGGTGGTCTTTCTTAACTCGGAGGGCAGCTTCATCACCCAGGAACGCGCCGATGTTTCACTCCGGCTGACGGCTATCGCCGCCAGGGACGGCGAGGTACAGCAGGTGGGACTGAGCCTGGGCAGCTTGGGAGACTTCTCTTCCATACAAGGACTCCATAAGCAGGTGGAGGAGATGGCGAAGCACGCCGTGGAGCTGCTGACGGCCCCGCAGGCGAAGGGCGGCGAATACACGGTGGTTCTCGACCCCGTCCTGGCGGGCGTCTTCGTGCACGAGGCCTTCGGGCATTTGTCCGAGTCCGATTTCGTCTACGAGAACGACCGCCTGCGCGATGTTATGAAACTGGGCAAGCAGTTCGGCGTTAAGGATTTGAATATCGTCGATTCCGCCGCTGAGCCGGGACTGCGCGGCAGCTATAAATACGACGACGAAGGCACCCTGGCCGTCAAGACCTACCTCATCCGGGAAGGCAAGCTCGTCGGGCGGCTGCACTCGCGGGAGACCGCCGCTAAAATGAAGGAAAAGCCCACCGGCAACGCCCGCGCCATCAACTACCGCTACCCGCCCATCGTCCGCATGACCAATACCTACATCGAGCCGCGCGATATGTCCTTCGATGATATCATCGCCGATATCAAAGAGGGAATTTACGCCAAAAACTGGTACGGCGGCATGACCAGCATGGAGATGTTCACTTTCTCCGCCGGAGAGGCGTACATGATACGCAACGGTAAAATCGCCGGGACGCTGCGACCCGTCATGCTTACCGGCAACGTGTTCAGCACGCTGAAAAATATCGACGCCATCGGCAACGACCTCGATATGAACCAGGGCGGCGGCTGCGGCAAGGGGGGCCAGTCGCCCCTCCCCGTTTCCAACGGCAGTCCCCATATCCGCATCCGGCAGTGCCTGGTCGGAGGCAATTAATGGAGCAAATCCTGTCAAGCGCTAAAAAGGTCGCGGAAGAAGCGGAAGTCTTCGAGGTCTCCTCGGAAGAAACGCAGGTCAGGTTCGAAGCTAACCGACTCAAACAATTACAGACCAACCAGACCACGAGCGTCGCCCTGCGCATTATCAAGGGCGGGAGAATCGGCTACGCCACCACCACCGGTATAGGCGACGCGGACGAACTGGTCGGGAACGCCGTGGAAACCGCCGAGTTCGGCACGGTCGCCCGGTTCCGGATGCCGGATTTAAAGAAATGCCCTGAGGTATCCGTTTACGACCCCGCCGTGGAGTCCGTGCCTATTAAAGAGATGATTGACCTCGGCGGGGAAATGATTACCGCCGTAACCTCTCATACGAAGGGTATCATGTGCGAGGCTGGTGTCAGCCGGGGCGTTATCTCCGTTCGCATCGTTAATTCCCGCGGCGGGCAGGCGGAATACCGCAAGAGCTTTTTCAGCCTGGATATCGAGGGCAATCTGATAGAAGCAACGGACATGCTGTTTGTCGGGGAGAGCGATAGCTCTTGCCACCCCCTGGAGGAATCTAAAAAAGTTACTGATTTGGTATTGCGCCAGTTGGACCTGGCAAAGCACCGCGCCAAATCCCCGACCCGGAAAATGCCGGTGGTCTTTACATCCAACGGCGTCGGCAGCGCCCTTA
>JAFGPF010000004.1 GCA_016926115.1 Dehalococcoidales bacterium
CAGTCCCCGGGTAAGGTCCAGGTTCTTTTTCATACGGTGCGGGAAGACCTGCAGCCGTTTCATCACCGAGGTAAACAGCGCCAGGACATAGTCAATAACCAGGCAGGCGTCCGGCAGGATGATGCGCTCGTTGGAGGAGTGGCTGATATCGCGTTCGTGCCAGAGGGCGATATTTTCCATCGACGTCAGCGCGTAACCCCGGACAAGTCGCGCCAGTCCGGACACCCGCTCGCAGAGTTCCGGATTTCGCTTGTGAGGCATCGATGATGAGCCCATCTGCCCGGCGCTGAAAGGCTCCTCGACCTCTCTGACCTCGGTCTTTTGCAGTGCCCTAATTTCTGTGGCGAACTTTTCCAGCGACCCCGACATGATGGCGAGGGTGGTGATGAACTCGGCATGACGGTCGCGCTGGAGTACCTGGTTGGATATCGGGGCGGGGGCAAGACCCAGTTTTTTACATGCCCTCTGCTCGACCTCCGGCGTTACCGTGGCATATGTGCCGACCGTCCCGGAAATCTTGCCTACGGATATTATTTTCTTGGCTTCGGAAAGGCGGTGCAGGTTACGCCGCATCTCTTCGACCCAGAGTGCTGCCTTCAGCCCGAACGTAGTCGGTTCGGCGTGTATGCCGTGGCTGCGGCCTATCATTACCGTGTATTTGTTTTCTATCGCTCTTTGTGCCAGGACATTAGTGAGTTCCTTCACATCCTGTATTAATATATCGGATGCTTCGACGAGTTGCAGGCTGGTGGCGGTATCCCAGACGTCGGAGGAGGTAAGACCGAGGTGGATATAACGGGACTCCTCACCGAGGCTTTCCGCCACGGAGCCCAGGAAGGCGGTAACGTCATGGTGCGTCTCTTTGAGAATCTCCGCCATACGCTTGAGATTGACCTTGGCGAGTTTTATCTTGGGAAGGGCTTTCCGCGGGATTACGCCGAGTTCCGCCCAGGCATCGCAGACGGCTATTTCAACTTCTAGCCACTTGTTGTACTTATTCTCGTTGCTCCATACCTTATCCATTTCAGGGCGCGAATAACGTTCAATCATTTGCCTTCTCCTTGTAATTCGCTCCGGTATTTGTCGTAAGCCTGCCTGATTTTATCATACTTGAGACCCAGTATCTCCGCCGCCAGGAAAGCGGCGTTCCTGGCTCCGGCGCTGCCGATTGCCATGCAGGCGACCGGTATACCGCCGGGCATCTGGACGATTGAGTACAGGGCGTCCACGCCTTTAAGCTCCCCGCTGGACATGGGAATACCTATCACCGGCAGGGTCGTCCAGCTTGCCAGGACTCCCGGCAGATGCGCCGCCATGCCCGCGGCGGCGATGATTACTTCGATGCCTTTTTCACGGGCGGACTGGGCGTATTCTTTGGCTTTTTCCGGGGTGCGGTGGGCGGATATGATATTGACCTCGTGGTAGATATCGAGTTGCTTTAGTACGTTAAGAGTCGCCTGTAGCGTCTCCGCGTCCGACTTTGAACCCATTACCACACCGACTAAAGGCTTATTGTTCATATTTTCTACCTCATCCCCTGTGTCCCCCTCTCCTTCAAAGGAGAGGGGGAGAGGTCAGGAAGAGGGGCTTTGCCCCTCTAAAACTCCCCTTATTTTTCTAAATCGGCGATATCCTTCCTGTAGTGGCACCCCTCGAATTTTATACGCGGTATGTTTTTATACACCTTGTCCCTGGCTTCCGCCAGGTCCTTGCCGGCGGCTACCACGGTAAGGATACGACCGCCGCTGGTCATTATCTCTCCCTCAGGACTCACCCTCGTACCGGCGTGAAATACCATTATATCATCATCGACGTCATCCAGTCCGGTTATTGGGAAGCCGGTCTGGTATTTACCCGGATAGCCACCGGACGCCACGACCACGCCGACACAGGCTTCTTCGCTCCACTCGATGTTGATATTGGCGAGCTCGTTATTGACCACCGCCATCATGATATCCACCAGATCCGTCTTCAAGCGGGGCAGGACTACCTGCGCCTCGGGGTCGCCGAAGCGGGCATTGAATTCAATCACTTTGGGCATATGATTGGTAATCATCAGGCCGCCGTAGAGGATACCTTTATACGCCCGTCCTTCGTCCGCCAGGGCCAGAATGGTCGGCTCCATGATGGTCTTGATGATGATGTTCCCCAGCGCCTCGCTGTAAAATGGGGGAAGACTGTAGCTGCCCATGCCTCCCGTGTTCGGTCCCTTGTTATCGTCGTAGATGCGCTTGTAGTCGCAGGCGGGCACGGTCGGAACGACTGTCTTGCCGTCCGTGAAGGTGAAATAGCTCATCTCTCTGCCGTAGAGGTACTCCTCGACGACCACCCGGTTGCCTGCGGCGCCGAACGATTTTGCTTTCATCATGGAGGTCAGTGCCTCTTCCGCCTGAAGTGCAGACTCCGCGATGATTACCCCCTTGCCGGCGGCAAGCCCGTCGGCTTTGATGACTATCGGCGGGGTCTGCTCGCGGGCGTATGCCTTCGCCTTTTCCAGGTCGGAAAAGCTGGCGCTACGGGCGCAGGGTATGCCGTGCCTCTGCATGAGTTCCTTGGTGAAGACCTTGCTGGACTCTATCTCGGCGGCGCCCTTGCTGGCCCCGAAGATGGGCAGGCGATTGGCGAGGAACGTGTCCGCGATTCCTGCGGCGAGGGGACCCTCCGGACCGACGACGGTAAGGTCGATGCGGTTCGCCTGGGCGAATTTCAGCAACTCCCCGATATCTTCAGCCTTGATATCCACGTTCTGCGCCAGTTTTGCAGTCCCGGCGTTCCCGGGCGCGGCAAATATCTCATCGACCTTGGAGCTTTGTGCCAGTTTCCAGACTATAGTATGCTCTCTGGCGCCGCTGCCAACTACTAATATCTTCAGTTTGTGCCTCCGTATTCCTTTTTTAACGTCTCATTATACGCCATATATCAATAGCCGTACCACTACCAGTGGATAAACACGTCCTCAACAGTATACGATGAAAACTCAGATTCATACCAGTGATCGCCCAGCTCTGATTCCATCAGTTCGAGCGTCTGTTCCTGCCGGAGTAAATCATTCTCCCAGTCTGATATCCTCTTTGCTTCAGGTGAGCCGATGGTATATACCTTGCCTCTAATTTCCTGATTATACCTGTCTACTTCCTCGTTGAAGGCGTTCAGCATTTTCTCATACTCCAGCCATTTCTTTTCGCTGTCAGCATAGAAGTCGTACTCAAGGATGTAGTATTCATACGGCATTGATGTTACGCGGTCGATATGCAGTACGCCGTACCTCTTGCCGACCTCGAGGTATGCGATGGTGTCCCAGCTTTTAGCCTCGCTGCCGTCATCCGAGAACGTCCTGCCGTTGGTGCAGTCAATGTAGACCAGCCCTTTATCCGTTGTCTCGAAGGCGTTGATGGCGTGTCCTTCCTCCGAGCCTTCAAAGCATATTGCCACCCAGCCGGCGCGTATGCCGACGGCTTCCGCGTTGTTATGGACCTCCTCGGCGAAGTCGGCGCAGACATAGGCGTTCTCGCCCTCCCGGATATAGGGCTTTTTATCGGTGTTGTCGATATTGATGAACGCCACCAGTTCATCGAAGGTCGGGTCGGCAGCCTCGGGATTGTTCTTGAGGATAATCGCTTCCCCGTCCGCCCCGCATTCGATTTTCCCGTCCCGGGTATATATAAAATCCGAGTTGTTACATGCCCCGGAAACGGGAACAACTAATAGTGAAATAATGATAAAGCTAATGGAAATAAAGGTAAAGGCTGCCTTCTTTATCTGTCTCACCTCTTATGTGTGGCGTTATGTTAGTGCGTGAACTGCCCCACGATATATGTAATGGCGCCTCCGGTACAGGCTTGCAGTAATGCCAGGAAGATGGTAAGAAAATCTATTTTATCACCGTTTCTTAACTTGGTACGCGGATAAGTAATCAGGATTATCAGCGCCCAGAATACGGCTGCCCAGGGGTGCCAGCCGGCAAAGCCGGTTAACCAGCCTAACAGTGCTCCGGGTACGGCCACCCAGGCTATTACAACCAGGGGCAATAAGATGATATCCATAATTAATATTTACTCCTGATGAACGATTTCTAATTTTACTACGGGTCGATTCTTTCCGCTTTATAAAATCCCCTGGCTGCCGATTCCAGTCCCTGGAAGGTGGCGTCGAGGGTAAACTGCCAGACGATTGTGCCCTCGCGGGTGACTTCCAGTATTTTGGTTGTACCGGTAATTAACGTGTTACCGTTCGGTAACCGGTTGGCGTCTCTGACGGGCCAGTTGTTCCGGTCAGGTATCACGAATTGCCAGAGGATTTCGCCTGTGTCCGGGTTAAACTCGATTATAGTATGGGGCGTGTCGTGGTTGGCGACGAGTATATTGCCGTCGGGAAGGACCGCCGGGTCGTGCTGGTCAACGAGGAAGTCCTCCCCATAGGTGGCGACTACTTCTCCCCGGGGGTCTACTTCCGCCAGCATATTAAAGTTTCTCGGGCTTAGCAGCGTATTGCCGTTGGTTAATCTGGTAACGGCGTTGGTATGAGTCCAGCCCTGGTTGTATATCTCGTCATAAGGCGGTTTATCGTAGTAGTCCCCGGCTCTCCATGACCAGACAATCTCTCCCGCCGGATTTACTTCCTTCACCTGGGCGTCGTTTATGGTGTCCTCGTTGCCGAATACCATTATGGTATTCCCGTTCGGCAGACGGTCGGCGTCGTGGGATACTTTGGCGTCCACGTACGACCAGACGGTACTGCCGCTGCGGTCGACCTCATATACGCCACTTCCGGGCAGTACCAGCAGTACATTGTCGTTCGGCAGTAATTCCACGTCGAAGCCGGGATTGGTGTACTGCCTTAAGTTCTGGGGAAGCACGTATTCCCAGATAATCTCCCCCAGCATATTAACCTCGATTACTCTGGGGCTTTGGATGTTGTGGTTGTCCGGTAAAAGGGTCGTTCCCGCCCAGGCTTTGTCGGAAAGGTATATATCCGCTTCCATGTCCGGGTCTGCTGTCCCCCGGGGCATTGCCGTGGGCGTAGCGCTGACACTGGTTACCTGCGTATTCTCGTTGCCGCTTTCATCTACGGCGATTACTGCGAAGTAATACGGAGTACCGTCTTCCAGGAAGCGTACCTGACAGTTGCACACGTTGATATCCGTAATCGTCACGGATGGTTCCATAGCGTTGATAACGGTTATCTCTGCTACACCTACGTAAACCTTGTAACCGGAGCAGTCTCCGGCGGTGCTCTTGTCCCACCACAGGTTTACCTTGCCGTCGTAGGCATTGGCGGCTATCAGCCCGGTTATCACGGGTGGTGGGGTTGTATCCGCTGGCTTTGGGGGAGGCGCCGGTTCAGGTTCTTGCTCCGGTTCGGGTGTGGGTTCCGGTTGTTTTGCCGGCTCAGGTTCAGGTTCAGGCGCGGGTTCCTTGGCCGGTGTTTCCTGCTGTGCGGGTTCCGGGGCTGGCTTTTCAGCCGGTGCCGATTGGCAGGCGGTGAAGATGAGCATGACGATAATGATAGAAGTAAGAAAAGCAAGTGATAGGTGGCGCATTTTGGGACCTCCCTTATCTCTTACTCCCATTCAATCGTGGAGGGGGGCTTGGAGGTAATGTCGTAGACGACGCGGTTGATGCCGTCTACCTCGTTGACGATGCGATTTGAAATACGCGCCAGGAGGTCGTAGGGCAGGCGCGCCCAGTCTGCCGTCATGGCGTCATCGCTGGTGACGGCTCGTACTGCCGCCAGGTAGCTATACGTGCGGAAGTCGCCCATGACCCCCACCGAACGCACGTCGGTAAGCACGCAGAAGCTCTGCCAGAGCTGGCGGTACAGCTTGGCTTTCTTAATCTCGTTCATCAATATAAAATCGGCGCTGCGCAGGATTTCCAGTTTCTCGCGGGTTACTTCCCCGATGCAGCGGATGGCGAGTCCGGGTCCGGGGAACGGCTGCCGCCAGACCATTTCCTCGGGCAGGCCCAGTTCCGCGCCGACGAGCCGCACCTCGTCCTTGAAGAGGAAACGCAGCGGCTCCAGCAGCTTTAACGTCATCTTGGCGGGCAGTCCTCCGACGTTGTGGTGCGACTTTATCTTGGCGGAGGCGGTGCTGACCGACGACACGCTTTCGATGACATCAGGGTAGAGCGTGCCCTGGGCGAGGAAGTCCACCTTGCCGATTTTATTGGCTTCATCCTCGAAGACCCTGATAAACTCCTCACCGATTATCTTACGCTTCTCTTCGGGGTCGACGACGCCCTTGAGCCGGTCCAGGAACCTGTCCGTGGCGTCGACGAAGATTATATTCATACCCAGGTTGTTCTTAAAGACTGCCAGCGTCCTGTCCGCTTCCTCCCTCCGCAGCAGTCCGTTATTGACGAAGATGCAGGTAAGCTGGTCGCCGATAGCCCGGTGAATGAGGGTAGCGACCACTGACGAGTCCACTCCCCCCGAGAGGGCGTTGATGACCTTGCCGCCTCTCACCTGTTCCTTAATCCTGTCCATGCTTTCGCTGACGAAGTTACCCATCGTCCAGTTGCCCTTGCAGCGGCAGACCTTCTGGACGAAGTTACGCAGGATAGTCTTGCCTTCCGGCGTGTGGACAACCTCCGGGTGAAACTGGAGCCCGTAGATGCCTTTCTTGTCGCCGATGACGGCATAGGGCGAGTTCTCCGTATGGGCGAGGGCGCTGAAACCCGGCGGCATTTCTTCTATTCTATCGCCGTGGCTCATCCATACCGTCGTGGACTCGGGCAGCCTGGCGAACAGTGGCGAGTCTACCTGGTTGATGTGAAGTACGGCGTGTCCGTACTCGCGCTTGGCGCCTGGCTTCACCTGCCCGCCCAGCTGCTTGGAAATGACCTGCATTCCGTAGCAGATACCCAGCACCGGCAGCCCGCTTTCGTAGACGTAGGCGGGGGCGAGTGGCGCGTCCTTGGCGTAGACGCTGGCGGGTCCCCCGGAGAGGATGAATCCCTTGGGGTTAAGCGGGGCGATTTTCTCCCACGGTGTGTCGTGGGGCAGCAGTTCGCAGTAGACCTGGCATTCGCGTACGCGGCGGGCAATCAGCATGTTGTACTGCGAGCCGAAGTCCAGCACGATGATTGCCTCGCGCTCGGCGCCGGAGACGGCCTCCTCGGTTTCCGCCGGTTGTTCGCCGCTGATTTCCTTGGCGATTTCGAGGTATGTTGAAACCTCGATATCGTCAGTGGTGGCTACGCGGTGGCTTTCATCCTGGGGCGGGTTCTGATTTTCGTTTACCATGTTTATTTAACACAATTTACCATTATGCTATACTATCGTCAAGTGGAAAGGTCGGTTCTTCAGGCGTGAGAAACGGCTTTCATGAGTAAAAATTTTCCGGTTGTTTCCCCGATGAAAAGTTATGAATACATCAGCGGCAGCCCCGCGGCGACCACGTCGCTTGGTAAGCGGATTGGCGAACGACTCGACCCCGGCGGCGTTATCGCCCTTACCGGCGAGCTTGGTTGCGGGAAAACATTACTGACGCGGGGCATCTGTGCCGGGCTGGGTGTACCGCTGCGGCAGGTGAACAGCCCCACCTTCGTCCTGGTGAACGAATACCGCGGGCGACTGCCGGTCTTTCACCTGGACATGTACCAGATTGGCGCGGAAGCCGACGCCGTCGAGCTTGGCATTACCGACTACCTGGCGCGGGCGGAAGACGGCGTGATGATTATCGAATGGGCGGAAAAGATAGTACCACTCCTGCCCGATGACCTTTTATACATTAATTTTAAGATTCTTTCGGCGCGGAAACGGCGTATCGCATTTTCTACTGCCGGAAAACGCTTCGACAGCCTGTTCAAGGAGTTGCGTCAGCTATGATAGTGCTGGGTATAGATACCTCCGGGTATACTAATGCCGTGGGCATCGTCGACGGCGACAGTGTCCTGGCTGACCACGCGTACGAGGCAAGGACGGACTCCCTTCAGCAGATTGTCGCCAATATAGATGCCGCGCTTAAAGACGCCGGGCTTGCGCTGGGTGACGTGGAGGGAATAGGGGTGGGACTGGGTCCCGGTTCCTGGACGGGCATACGGGTGGGGGTAACGGTGGGCAAGATGCTCGCCTTTACCTCCGGGAAGCCCGTCTGCGGCGTGCCGACCCTGGAAGTCTTAGCGTATAAGGTACGCAATGAGTCGCATATATGCTCCATGATAAAGGTCGGCGCCGGCGATACCGTGTACGCTGCATGTTATAATACCGAAAACGGCTCGCTCGATAGAATCGGCGACTACTATGTCGGCGATGTTAAGGGATTAACAGGCTTGTTAACAGGTGATACGGTACTGGTGGGTAAAGGCGTTAAGGAATACGCGCGGGTAATCAGGGAGGGTTCTGGGCTCGAGCTCAAGGTGGTTGAAACCTTGCCGGGTGGCGGGGCGGTGGCGTGCCTGGCGGCGCGGCGATTTATACGCGGCGAAAAGGACGATGTCCTGTCGCTCACGCCGCTTTATTTGAAAGAGTCCACGGCGAAGGCTTTCGTAAATAAATATAAGCGCGGCCACAAGTAAAGGATTGACAAAATATGCTGGTTCTGGGTATAGAGACTTCATGTGATGAGACGGCGGCGGCGCTGGTAGCCGACGGCAAAGATATCCTATCTAATATCGTCGCCACACAGTTCGACCTGCTCAAGAAATACGGAGGGGTCGTGCCGGAGATTGCCGCCCGCCGTCATACCGAGCTTATCGGTTATATCATCGAAGAAGCCCTGGATAAGGCGGGCAGGACCCTCGACGATATCGAGGCGGTGGCGGTCTCCTCCATGCAGGGGCTCATCGGCTGCCTCATGGTCGGGGTGGCGGCGGCGAAGTCCATCAGCTACGCCCGGCAAATACCCCTCATCGGCGTGCACCACGTGGAAGGGCATATCTTCGCCAATCGATTGAGCCATCCCGACCTGCCGTTTCCCCATGTCTGTTTGACCGTCTCCGGTGGGCATACCCTGCTTCTCTACGTGAAAGACGAGAGTTCCTACGAGTTGCTGGGCACGACCCTGGACGATGCCGCCGGGGAGGCTTTCGATAAGACTGCCAAGTTCCTCGGCATCCTCTACGCGGACCGGAATACCGGCGGCGGGCGGGCGATTGACGAGTTGTCGGTTAAGGGAGACCGGCAGGCTTTTGACTTCCCCAGACCGATGATACGGAATAAATCGTATGATTTCAGTTTCAGCGGACTGAAGACCTCGGTTATAAATAAATTTAAAGATAAGCTGGCCCGCGACGAAGCCCTGCCCCTGGCGGATATCGCCGCCAGCTTCCAGGAGGCGGTCGTGGACGTGCTGGTCTCCAAGACGCTGCGTGCCGCCGATGAGTACGGCGTGAAGGCGGTCAGCGTTACCGGGGGCGTCTCCGCCAACAGCCGACTGCGCGAGGTCTTCAGGGAAACGTGTAAAAAGAAGGGAATCGATGTGTTTTTTCCGCATCTCTCACTCTGTACGGATAACGCCGCTATGATTGCGGCGGCCGGATACGCTAGAATGAAGCGGGGGGAGGTCTCCGACCTGACACTGGACGTTTTCCCCAATGTCCCCCTGGAGGGATGATATGCCGGTGA
>JAFGPF010000044.1 GCA_016926115.1 Dehalococcoidales bacterium
ACTCCACCCTCTCGCCGGTGGAGGGGAGGTTAAAGCTCAGTTTGCAGGCGTGAAGGAACTGGCGGGGGAGGTGGGGTGATTTCACCCCGTAGACAGCATCGCCCGCCACCGGAAAGCCGATGGCCGCCAGGTGCACGCGTATCTGGTGGGTGCGCCCCGTCTCCGGCTTGATTTCCAGCAGGGAACAGTCGCCGACGTATTTGACGACGCGGTAATGCGTGCGCGCCTCCCTGCCCCGCGAGACCACCGCCATGCGCTGACGGTTACGCGGGTCACGGCCGATGGCCGCCTCGATGATGCCGGTGCGCGGGGTCAGCTTACCCATGACCAGCACCAGGTAGTACTTGGAGATCGAATGCGACTTGAACTGCGCGGAGAGGTTTGCCTGGGCGACCCGGTTCTTCGCCACGACAATCAGACCCGAGGTATCTTTATCAAGTCGATGCACGATGCCGGGTCGGAGCGAATCTTCTCCATCAGCTAATGATGGCAGGTAGTTCAGGACGGCATTGGCGAGGGTATGGGAGGGGTGTCCGGGGGCGGGGTGCACCGCCAGTCCGGCGGGCTTGTCCACCACCAGCAGGTCGGCGTCCTCGTAGACGATATTCAGCGGTATATCCTCGGGGACAAGCCGGGAGGGGGGCTCCGGAGGCACGGTCACGTCTATGCGGTCGCCGGTTTCCAGTCTGAAAGCGGGTTTAGTCGCAAGCCCGTTTACCGTGATAAGTCCGTCCTCGATGAGCCGGCGGGCATGGGTGCGGGAAAGCTCAGGGCACTTCTCCCCGACGAACTTGTCCAGGCGCACCCCCGGGGAATCGACGACGAAGCTGTAATTACCGGTCATTCCTCTTTATCGACTGATTTCATGAGGAAAATCAGGCAGAAGGCGACGATGATAGTGCCGACGACAGCCGAAGCGTCGGCAACGTTGAACACGGGCCAGACCTTGAAGTCCAGAAAATCGGTAACGTGGCCCAGTCGGATACGGTCGACCAGATTTCCGATGGTGCCCCCCGTAATCAGGGCTGTACCCACGCGCACCAGCATGCTGTCGTAGAAAGACCAGCGACTCCGCAGCAGGAAGACGAGGATAATGATGACGACGATACCGATAATATCGATTATCAGCAGCGTGAAGGCGTACTCCTTGAACAGTCCGAAGGACGCCCCGGTATTGTAAACGTGGAGAATTCGGAAGAACCCGACATCACCGACCGACTGTCCTAAGGTGAGATTAGACCTTATCCACGCTTTGGTAAGCTGGTCAGCGAGAACCACGAGCAGGACAATGCCGCCGAAGACGACGTCCCGCCAATTATCTCGGGGGTGGTGTACCTTTT
The DNA here is from genome assembly GCA_016926115.1 of Dehalococcoidales bacterium. The sequence continues at coordinate 1,341 of JAFGPF010000044.1, forward strand.
GCATTCTTCGCCAGCAGCGCCTTACAGTCCATGCATAGACTCGCCTGCGGCAGCGCTTCGAGGCGCTCGGGGGCGATGGGCTTGCCGCAGTTATCACACAATCCGTAGGTGCCTTTCTCTAACTTGTCCAGGGCGTGCTCGATACCCGCCAGTTCCTGGCGGATGCGGTTCTCCAGGACGAGGCGCTTCTCCAGTTCGAGGGTTTCCGTGGCTTCCTCTTCCCTCTTGCCGAAGGGACTACCCTCGCGGCGCTCCTCGGAAGAGGAAGCGTTGGTCTGAATCTGCGCCAGTTCGTCGGTCAGGCGTTTATATTCGCGTTCCAGTTGCTCGCGTTGTTTTTTGAATTTGGCGGTCATTTCTTCCTCCGTCCGCTTCCTCACCGAACTTGAGAAAGGCTCTTTCTAGTTCCTGCCCGCTTTAGCTAAGTGTGTATGCTATTATACACCAAAACTGAAAAACTAAATAGTAGGAAAGAAGCGCGGGCTAACGCATGGCTGCCCCGGGACGGCAAGCACGCTCGGAGGCCTGCCCGCGACACGGGCAGGCGCTAAAGATGAAGGTCGTTTCATTTGCTACCGTCACAGGTTTGAACATAACACCAGTGTAAACTATTTGCAGCGTTTGGTCAATGGGTAATAGGGACTATTTTATAGGAAAATAGTAATGACAGGAGATAGTAAGAAAAAGACGTTCAGTCGTCGAAGATAAAAAGCTCCTCGATGGTTGCCTGCAAAGCCCGGGCGACGCCATGAGCCAGTCCCAGCGAGGGATTGTACTTGCCCTGTTCCAGGAAGATAATGGTCTCGCGCCGGACGCCTACCATCTCGGCGAGTTTTTCCTGCGTTAAGCCCAGTCTGGCGCGGTATTCTTTAATTCTCGTCTTCATCGTTATATAAATTATTTCTATAAGGTGATATAAAAATTTAAGGAGATTTTTTAACGAGTCCCATGAAAACCAGCACCAGGCTGCCGATAATGCCGGCCGCCAGCGCCAGCGGCGAAATGAAAACGGCGATGATGAAGAACACGGGCTCCTCTATACCTGTAAGCGCGCACAGGATATTGTGCAGGAAGACGCTGATGATAAACACGCCGACGGACAGTCCGATTATCAGCAGGAATATCTTCTGCAGCTTCAGCATGCCGGGGGTCGTCTTGGGTCGGGCGCGGTCGTAGTAGAAGTAAGACAGCATGTAGACCAGTCCGGCGGAAAGGAAAAGACCCGCCAGGACGTGAACGGTCTGGGAGTTGTCGGTGATAATCTCGGTAAAGGGCAACATGAGGAGGACCGTTGCCGCGGCGAAATAGACAAAGCCGTTGCGTATGGCTTTGCCCGTGTTTTCCTTTACTCTTTCATCCACCGGCGGCATCTTCCTCTTTCTGATAAGTGACCATATCTCGCGGTGCTCCATAATGACCGTGCCGATTACCAGGGCTAGGGCGACGTAGTACTGCTCCGCGGCAACGAGGATGATAATAAGCAAGAGCGTGGCGATGAATATAGCCCACAATAATTTTTTCATTTCCTCCACCCATATTGTTGTATATATCTAACGTTATATATATCTAACATACACCATTACACTCCAGTTGTCAATAGTTTTTGGAGAAATTTGCGGCGTTTATTAACAAAGCAATACCGGTGCGAGGGGGAAGCCCCAGATTGTACAAGGGCAGACCGGGTGGGAAGAGATACCTTGGTGGGGGTAGTGGCTCCCCGGGGTAAAAGCCACTCGTATTTGCTATAATATGTATAGAGTCACCTATTAAGGAGATGGTTTGCTCGCAGCTTTAGGAACGGTCGTCGTCACTTCATTATCGGGCGTAATGATGCCGGGTCCCATGTTTACGGTGACCCTGGCTAAAAGTCTTAAGTCCCAGTGGGCGGGCGTATGGGTCTCGCTGGGGCATGCCGTCATCGAGGTGCCCCTGATACTGCTGATATACTTCGGCGTGGCGCAGTTCTTCGAGAATGAAATCGTCCAGTTGATACTTAGCGTGCTGGGCGGGGGCATGATTGTCTGGATGGCGGTGGGACTTTTCCGCGCCCGCAAGGAGCTTGCCAGGGAGGGCAAGGACACCACATATAATGCCTTTACCGCGGGCATCCTGATGAGCGGGCTGAATCCATTCTTCCTGGTGTGGTGGGTAACGGTGGGCAGTCTGCTGCTGATGAACTTCCTGGACGCGGTGGGGGTGTGGGGGCTTCCCTTGTTCATCGTCGTGCACTGGCTTTGCGACCTGGTCTGGCTGTCGCTGGTGTCCTTCACGGTCTACCGGACACACTCGTTCTGGGGGGAGAAAATACAGGAGTGGGTGTTCATCGTCCTGAGCCTGGCGCTGCTCTATTTCGGGGGGCAGTTCATCGTTAAGGGGATTATGGCGTACGTGTAATATCAGCCCAGTATCTTTACCCCGATAATCCCTATCATAAAGCCGAGGGCGGCGCTGAAAGCCGGGACCCGGTGGGTCTTGTACTTAATCATCGGGGCTATATCCTGAAATACCAGGTACAGTATTCCGCCGGCGGAAAACAGCATTAGCGAACTCACCACAGTGTCATTGTTACTTAAGAATGAAAAGCCTAATATAGCGGCAATGATACCGATAAAACCGAAGGGAACCAGAATCAACAGCGATTTATTCGGTGAAAAGCCGCTTTTTAGAAGGTCGTCGAAGGCGTTGTATGACTCCGGCAGGTTCTGCAGACCGATGAACAAAGCCAGCAGCAGGCCCGTTTGCTGGTCGTACGAGAACACGGCGCCCAGGGCAATAGCCTCCGGAATATAGTCCATAGACATAGCCATCAGCTGCGCCAGCCTGCCGCCGTGCTTACTTATTAGTCTATCCAGCAACAGAAAGATTACGGCTCCCGCCAGGAAGATGGAAACGATGACCGGCAGGGACAGCAGTTCAATCCCTCTGGGCGTAAAAACGAAGGCTACGGCGGCAACGATAACGCCGGCGCCGAAAGCAACGATGCTGTGGGATATTTCCCTGCCGAGTTCACCTCCGGGAAATATCCGGCTCCTGGCTAGAAATCCGCCGATGATTACAGTCACACCGGAGGCAAAGGAATATAGAATTACCTTGAGAATATCGTTCACAATGTCCAGTATAGCACAGCCTGCGACAACGGGAACGTAAACACGAAGAGAGATATCACTGCTTCCGCTCCTCGCAGGTAAGTTCGCAGTTATCGCAGTCGTCGTCGCAGGGTTCTACGTGTATCGTCACGTCCGTGTGGACGAGTTTTTCCTCGATGTCCTTCTCCAGGTGGTCGCACATGTTGTGGGCTTCTTCGACGGTAACGTGCTTGGGCATGACCAGGTGAAGGTCTATATACCGGTGGCTGCCGGCTTTGCGGGTACGTAGCTTGTGGAAGCCGACCACTTCCCTGCCGTAGTGTTCCGTGATGGCGTCCCGGATTTTCCGTTCCTCGTCATCGGGCAGCCTGGTATCCACCAGTCCCCCGAAGGAACGCCTCAGTACGTCGTAGGCTACTTTCAGGATGAAGAGCGCCACCAGGCCCGCCAGAACGGCGTCGATGATGCCCAGTCCGGTAATGCGTACCGCGATGAGTCCGGCGAGTACCGCCGCGGCGGAATAGACATCGGCGGCGATGTTACGGGCGTTGGCTTCCAGAGCCATCGAGTCTTCCCTTTTCGCGACCCGGAGCAGGTGGCGGGACAGGAACAAGCTGGCGAGGATAGAGAACGCCATTACGGCCATACCTGCCTCGGTCATTTCCAGGGCGGCGTCGGTCTGGATGCGGCGCACCGCCGAGTAGATGATGGAACCCCCGGCGATGAATATCAGCACCGCCTGTATGATGGCGGCGATGTTCTCCGCCTTGCCGTGCCCGAACGGGTGTTCCTCGTCGGCGGGCCTGGCGGCGATGCGCAGCGCCAGGAAGGTAACGCTGACGGCGAAAAGGTCCAGGAAGCTATCGACTGCCTGCGCCAGGACACTCAGGCTGCCGGTGATAATACCCACGGTTACCTTGAGTACAATCAGGACAACAACGATGATTATGGAGAGTCTGGCTGCGCCGCTTCTGCCGGAAAGCATTGTTATATTCCGCTACGAGGCTTTGTTTACGGAAGGCTTACGCCCGGGGATGAACCTGCCCCATTCTTTCTTGTCCCATACCACCAGGAGGGACGGCGCGATGCATACCGAGCTGAAGGTGCCGGCGATAATGCCGATGATGAGGACGACGACGAAGTTCTGGATGGTCGCCCCCACGAAGAGGAGCAGCGCCAGGACGACGACCAGCGTGGTGAGGCTGGTATTCACGGAACGACTCAAGGTCTCTACCAGGCTGTTGTTCACCACGGATTCGAAGTTGGCGCCGATTCCCCGGGTCAGGTTTTCCCGGATTCTATCGAAGATGACCACGGTGTTGTTGACGCTATAACCGATGACCGCCAGCAGGCCGGTGATAAACATGAGGTTGATTTCCCAGCCCAGTATCGCGCCGACGATGGAGAACACGCCCATGGCAATCAGGGCGTCGTGCACCAGGGCAACGATGGCACAGGTGCCGTAATGCAGGGGTCTGGGCATGCGGCGGAACGCCCAGGTGACGTAAAGGAGTATACCCACTGCCGCTATGGCTACAGCGATGGCGGCGTTATAAACCGTCTCGGCGGCTACCTGTTCAGATACGGAACTGAACGATGCTTCAGATACCTGCCCGAAACGGTCAGACAGAGAACTCTCCAGTTCCAGCTTTTCAGTATCGCTTAGTTCGTGCGTGCGGATGAGGAACTGCCCTTCGCCGGCGCTCTGTATTATTGCATCGGTATAGCCCAGGTTGATAAGTTCCTCTTTAAACCGGTCGTATTCTATCGACTTTTCAAATTTTACCGTAAGCATGGAGCCAGCGCTGAACTCAATCCCGGAAGGCAGCCCGACGCTTAATAGCGATATGATACCGACGAGAATCACAATCCCGGATATCGCAAAAAACCAGAACCTTTTACCGATTATATCAACCATTATTTCTTGCCCCTGTCTATGCTGAACAGCGCCGCCTTTTTTGCCAGAGGACTGTGAATAAACAGGCGCAGCAGCGTGCGTGTCACCATGATGGCGGTAAACATGCTTATTATCACGCCGATGCCCAGTGTCAGGGCAAAGCCCATGACCGGCGCGCTGGCGATGATGCTGCTGCCCAGCCAGAAGAGAATAATACACACGATTATCGTGGTTACGTTACTGTCCCTGATGGCAGACCAGGCGCGATTGAATCCCGCTTCTGTTGCCGCGCCCAGCGTCCGTCCCGTTCTCAGTTCTTCCTTCATCCTCTCGAAAATCAGTACGTTGGCGTCGACAGCCATGCCGATAGAGAGGATGAAACCGCCAATTCCCGCGAGCGTTAAGGTTACCGGTATCAGCTTGAATAGTGCCAGCACCAGCGTACCGTAGAATATCAGGGCGAGGCTCGCCAGGAAACCGGGTATACGGTAATAGGCAATCATAAAAAGCATAACCAGCATAATGCCGATTAGTCCCGCCAGCCAGCTCATCTCAATGAAGTTGGCTCCGAGGGTGGCGGAGACTTTCTCCTGGTAGAGCGGTGGCTGTTTCAGGGGCATGGGCAGGGCGCCGGACTTCAACAGGTTGGCGAGTTCATCCGCTTCGGCGGGGGTAAAATCGCCTTCAATCTGTCCGCTGCCCTGATAGCTCTGCTGCCGTATCTGCGGGGCGGAAAGCAGAGAATTATCGAGGAAGATACCCAGGGCGCGCTGCGGGGTGCCGTACTCTCCGGCGTTATACAGATGGCTGGCTACCTCGTCGAAGATGACGGTGCCTTCGGCGTTCCACTGGATGCTGATCACATATCTGGGCACGACATCGGACTGGTCAATTCTGGCGGAGGCGTCGGATAGAAGGTCGCCGGTGAGGGGTGTGCCGTCCGCGCCGGTGGCGGGAATCCAGGAAAGGCTGCCGGAATATTCCTGCATCGTCGTATTATCGGCGGGGTTGCCGGATGCGTCTGTCAGCTTGATTTCGTCGTCTTCCAGAACCAGGAAGGCAACGGTCCTGTCTTCAACCTGACCTTCCTCGTTTGTTATCCCGGTGACGAATACGCGGTGGCCAAGCTCTCCTACATCAATGAACCGGAGGTCGGGTTGTTCCAGGTAATCGCCGAGTGTAACCGGCTCTCCCATGTTATTCAGTTCTACCTCCCGGAACTCGAGGAAACCGGTCTGTTCGACCAGGCTCTTGGCGGCATCGATATCGGTGAACCCCGGCAGCTGTATCAGGATGCGGTCGTCTCCCAGTTGCTGAATTACCGGCTCGGCGACGCCGTATTTATCGATACGTTTTTGAATAGTAGTAATGACCCGCTTCATATTCCTGTCCATCTCGGTGGCGTTCTCGGTGGTGTCGGCTTCGTAGACAAGGTGCACGCCCCCGACGAGGTCGAGGCCGAGATGCAGTCCCTTCCTGCCGAGTTTCTCCCCATCTATGGGCAACACGGTCCAGAGGGCAAAGGCGAAGATGACGAGAATTATCAGTAGTCCTATGGCGTTTTTTCTGGTCATTTATCTCCCCGGGAACGGGACGTTCGCTTATGATTATTCAACAAATTCTTCACGTAATCAAGTGCCTGTTTGGGGTCGGTTACTTCTCCGGCCGCCTGCGCTTCCCGCAGGGCTTCAAGAAGCTCGCCGATGGCGGGTCCGGGACTCAGCCGGAAGGTTTTGATAATATCGTTACCGTCGATAAGCCTGGGCGGTTCGGTAATGTTTGCTTCTTCGTTCCGTTTTTCCAGCACGTAAGCGGTCATCTGCGCGTGCGCCTGCCACTCGCGCAGGTCCAGGGTGTGCCCCCGGGTAGCCAGGTGGTCGGCAAGGCACAGGAAAAGCAGGTCTATGCCCGCCTCGCCGGTATCGCGGAAGTAGCGGTAGATTGCCCGGCGGGTGGGGAGTCCTTCGTGGCTCATCTGGGTGGGCCTGAGGTGGTGATTAATGAGGAGTTCCGTAAGCTTGATTTCCCGTTTGCTGAATCGCAGTCTTTCCATGACGGCGGCGGCAATGGCGGCGCCTTCCTGCTGGTGTCCCAGAAAGCGCGCCCGTCCGTCGTCCATAGTCTTGGTCTGCGGCTTGGCGATGTCGTGGAGCAGCGCCGCCAGCTTGAGCATCGACCGGCCAGTGCTGCCGTGGCTGATTTCACGGTTCAAGTGCCGGCTAAGTTCCGCCGACCACGGCACAACCGCCAGCACTTCCTCGCCGGCGTATTTCAGCGGGCTTTCCCGGAGGACGAACTCGACGGCTGATACTGTTTGAATGGAGTGTTCGAAGACATCCCAGACATGTACCCTGGGCTGGTCGACTCCCTTGGCGGGATTCAACTCCGGTATCAGGGCAGTAAGCAGTCCAAGCTCATCAAGGTGGGCAAGCCGCTGTCCGGCGCCGGGTATTGCCAGCAGCCGCAGCAGTTCTTCCCGGACGCGTTCTCCGGCGACGTTCGTAATGAGCTTGCAGTCCCGTTTGATAAGCTGTGCGGTGTGACTATCGATATGAAAGCCGAGTTCCGCGGCGATGCGCACCGCGCGAATCAATCGTGCGGCGTCCGCTTCGAAGACCGTATCGCTGACGGCTTTTACCATGCCCCGGTCCAGGTCTTCCCGCCCGTTGAAGGGGTCGATGAGTCCGGCCGGGTCGATAGCCGCCGTGAAGTCCGCTTCGAGTCCGATAGCCATGGCGTCGATGGTGAAGTCGCGATTCGCCAGGTCGTTTTCGATATCGCCCTGAAGGGTGGTAAAGTCGATTTGCCATTTACTTTCCGGCAGGACTATTCTGGCTACTCCGTTCTCTTCGTCGAGGGGTATACATTTACCGTCGAGAACGTTGGCGACTTTCCCTGCCGTCGCGGGGGCATCGGCGGCTACGGCGATATCAATATCGGCGGTATCGCGCACGAGCAGCATATCACGCACGAAACCCCCGACGAGGTATGCGCCGATACCTTCTTTGGAGAGGAATCGGCTGATTTTTGCCAGCAGTCGGGAAGCCTCGGGCTTGACGACTAATCTCAAATTTTCCATTGTTATTAGCGGTGTTAGAGGAGGCATCTGTTAAACTATACTATCAAGCGTGAAAATTATCAAGTGGCGGTTTCGGTGTGCGCAACCTTGACGCTGCCGTAAAAAGCGGTTTAAGATTAGCCTGGAAGGCATCCCGGACGGGGGAGTAAAAATATGGCATACAGCACCATTATTTATAAGAAAAAACAGCATGTGGCAAGCGTGGTCTTGAATCGACCCGCTAAAAATAATGCCGTGGACGGGCGGATGGCGCAGGAGCTGGCGGAGGTCTGCGAACTGATAAACCGGGACGATGATGTCTACGCGGCGACGCTGACCGGGAGCGGTGGTGTTTTCTGCAGCGGGGCAGGGAGTGAGAATTACCGTCCCGCGGCTTCAGTCGCTGGCATAGAAAAGCCGGTTATAGCCGCCATCAACGGCGATTCCCTGGGAGAGGGACTGGAGATAGCCCTCGCCTGCGATATCCGTCTCGCTTCCAGTACGGCGCGGCTGGGCTTGCCGCAGGTTACGCAGGGCCGTATGCCGTCGGACGGGGGGACCCAGCGCCTGTCCAGAATCGCAGGAAGGGGCAAAGCCATGGAACTGCTCCTGACCGGCGACATCATAACCGCCGAAGAAGCCCTGGAGATGGGACTGGTCAGCCGGGTGGCGCCTCCCGGGGAGCTGGCGGAGGAGACCCAAAAGCTGGCGGAGACGGTAGCGGCTAAGGGACCAATCGCTTTAAGGTATCTCAAAGAGGCGGTCAATAAGGGGCTGGACATGACGCTGGAGCAGGGCCTGCGCCTGGAAGCCGACCTTTATTTCCTGTTGCATACCACCGCCGACCGCACCGAGGGCATCAAGGCCTTCCGGGAAAAGAGACCGCCGAAATTCAGGGGAAAGTAACACAGTATGGGTGACTTTGAAGTCATTATCTACGAAAAGCAGGACGGCACGGGCTATATCACCCTTAACCGCCCCCAAGCCCTGAACGCCTATAACATCAGGATGCGGGACGAGCTTTACGAGGTGCTGGGGGCAATCAAGGACGACCCCGAGGTACGGGTGGTTATCCTGAAGGGGGCGGGGGAGAAGGGTTTCTGCGCCGGCGCCGACCTTACAGAATTTCTTACCGCACCGCCGCCGGTTATGGCGCGGCGGGCGCGCTTCGACAGGGACATCTGGGGTCGTTTCCTGAGTATAGATATACCCTTTATCGCCGCCATGCACGGCTACGTGCTGGGGTCAGGTATAGAGATGGCGCTCTGCTGCGATATCCGGCTGGCTTCCGAGGACGCGCAGTTCGGGCTGCCGGAGCCGGGACTGGGCATCATACCCGCCGCCGGGGGCAGCCAGACCCTCCCCCGGACGGTAGGTCGGGCGGCGGCGCTGGAAATGCTCATGAGCGGCAGGTGGCTTACCGCGGCGGAAGCGCTAAAGATAAAGCTGGTCAACCACATCGTCCCCAGGGACGAACTGCTAAAAGAAGCCGAAAAACTGGCCGAGAAAGTAAAGTCGCACGATACCGCGGCGGTACGCTGTATCAAGCAGGCGGTGGTGAGGGGACTCGACCTTACGCTGGCGGAGGGACTGGAACTGGAAGCTCAACTGGGACGCCGGCTGGTAAACGCGGGAGACTGAAATGGATAGTCAGGAACTGGACGCGCTGGCGGAAAAAGCCGCCGACCTTATCCGGGAGAGCCGGAGGCTGGTGGTCTTTACCGGAGCCGGCATCAGCACGGAGTCGGGCATACCCGATTTCCGCAGTCCGGGGGGTATCTGGGACAGGTTCGACCCCGACGACTTTACCATCGAAAGGTTTCTCAACAATCCCGATTCGCGGCGCAAGCAGTGGTATATCCTGAAAGAGGGGCTAATGACCGATAAAGCGGTGCCAAACGCCGCCCATGACGCCATCGCCGAGCTGTACCGCATGGATATGCTCGACTGCGTAATCACCCAGAATATCGATAACCTGCACGAGAAAGCGGGGGTCCCCGCCGGGAAGGTGTTCGAGCTTCACGGTAACATGCAGTGGGCGGTATGCCTGCAATGCGGACGGCGTTTTCCACTGGATAAGATAAAAGCGAGGCTCGACAGCGGCGAGGATATACCGGACTGCGAGGCATGCGGCGGTATGCTCAAGCCGGATATCGTCATGTTCGGGGAGCAGCTGCCGGTCAAGGTGCTGGAAGAAGCCAGCGCCCGTGCCATGGCTGCCGACCTGTGTATAGTCGTCGGCTCCACGCTGATCGTATACCCGGCTGCCCTGATGCCGGTATACGCGGTAGAATCAGGGGCAAGGCTCATCATCGTCAACCTCAGCGCTACCCCCATGGACGACCGGGCGGACGTTCTCATCAACAACAAAGCCGGGGAGGCGATGTCCGGGATAGTGGCTAAGGTCAAAGAAAAACTCGGGCGTTAAAAAATCTCGCAGAGTAAAACCCCGCGTTAAGGTTTGATTTTTCCATCGTAAAAGGGTTAAAATTAACCGCAGGAGAATTATTTCACATCTGGAGGTACGTAGTGAACACTACCGATTTTCTCAACATCGCCACTGCCATCTGCCCCGATAAAACGGCCATCGTCTACGAGGACAAGAGGTACACGTTCAGCCAGCTCAACGAGCGCGTGAACCGGCTGGCCAACGGACTGATGAAGCTGGGAGTAAAGAAGGGCGACAGGGTATCCTTCATCCAGGTTAATTGCAACCAGTGCGTGGAGACGTATTTCGCCGTTGCCAAGATGGGCGCCATCTATTTACCCTTGAACTTCCGCGCTAAAGAAAAGGAATTCACTTATATGCTTAATACCGCCGAAGCCACTACCCTCATAGTCGGCGACCGCTATGTACCCATGATGAAGTCCATACAGCCGGAGGTAAAGTCGCTGAAGAACCTGATTTCCATCGAGAAAAAGTACGACGATATGCTTTACTACGAGGACATTATCGACTCGTCGTCAGCCGACGAGGTGTTCACCGAAATCGATGAAAAAGACACCACCATCCTGATGTACACCGCCGGCACCACCGGCTTCCCGAAAGGGGTGATGCTCTCTCACAACAGCTTCAGTTCCTACATGCTGGAGAACGTTTCGCCGGCAAACCCGGATTCCGACGAGAGCAACATCCTGACCGTGCCCCTTTACCACGTCGCCGGTATCCAGGCGATGATGGCGGCAATTTACGGCGGACGGACGCTGGTCATGGAGCGCCAGTTCGAGCCGGAGGAATGGATGACCCTGGTCGAGACCGAGAAAGCCAACCGCGCCATGATGGTGCCTACCATGCTCAAACAGCTCCTCGACCATCCCAATTTCAAGAAGCACGACCTAAGCAGCCTGCGGGTGATTACCTACGGCGCCGCCCCCATGCCCCTGCCGGTAATCCGCAAGGCGCTGGAGGAATTCCCCGGAGTGAGTTTTATCAATGCCTTCGGGCAGACGGAGACCGCCTCCACGATTACCGCCCTGGGGCCGGAAGACCACGTGCTTACCGGCACCGAGGAAGAAAAAGAGAAGAAACTCGCGAGGCTGGCGTCAATCGGCAAGCCGATGGCTGACGTAGAGATGAAGGTCGTCGACGACGACGGTAAAAAACTCGGTCCCAACGAGGTCGGTGAAATCCTCGCCAAAGGCCCCCGCGTGATGAGCGGCTACTGGAAGGACGAGGAAAAGACCGCCAAGACAATCGATAAGGACGGCTGGGTGCATACCGGCGACGTCGGCTACGTGGACGAGGAAGGCTACTATTTCCTGTCCGGTCGTTCCAGCGACATGATTATCCGGGCGGGTGAAAACATCTCGCCGGAGGAGATTGAGAACGTCATCCGCGAGAACCCCAAGGTAGAGGATGTGGCGGTTATCGGCGTGCCCGACGAGACGTGGGGCGAGGAACCGCGCGCCGTGGTCATTCCCAAGAAGGGCGAGAAGCCCACGGAGGAGGAAATCATGGAGTGGTGCCGGAAGGGACTCGCCAGCTTCAAGCGGCCCCGCTCGGTGGTCTTCGTGGACGATTTACCGCGCAACCCCATGGGCAAGCTCATTAAGAAGGATATCAGAGAGAAGTACGGTAAGCCGTAGAGAATATAAAGTATACTTATACGTCCCCCTCCCCTGAAAAGGAGGGGGATTTTTTATGTTTGCCCAATTACGCGATTTATTCGAAATTTACAGATTTTATTGCCTCTTTAGCGCCTTGATAAAATCCCCATATAACAGATATTATAGTCGTAAGAGCATCTTGATTGATATTTTCACTACATTCAACCCTAGCAGCAAATCTTGACATTAGGCGCATCAACGTATATTGTTTTTCCCAAGCAACTTCACAACCTTCTCTATTACAGATGCGGGCGATACAAGTTATGTCCATATCATCTTTATGGTATTTGTTCATATACTCTTCGAAGAGTGACATTCTTCGTTCATTTGTTTCTATCAATTCTTTTTCATTTTTTCCAATATCTGTAGACATAGCAATTGACTGATTATATTCACCCATAATATCCCATATTTCAGACTGAGCGTTTTCATCGAGATAATCCTTAGTAAATAATGATTGATTCAATAGTTGCTCTTTTTTCTTAATATTATGCGTAAAAACCAAGCCTATCATTTCCATTCTCAAGGCAATCATTTCTTTCCTGAACGTGTTTCTGTCAACTGAAGTGAATAATCTATCTATTTTTACGACGGAATCATATGCAGTATCTATATAAGTCCACTTCATATCTTGACCCGCAATAACTGGATGAAATACTTGGGAGTCGTAGAAGTCTTGAAAAAAGTCTTTAACACTAATCTTCATAATTTTCTCCCCCCTTCTTGGCACGATTGTATTCCCTGTACTTATTTATGTCAATATGTAGATTTATTTAACGGGGTGTTTAAGAGGGGCGAAGCCCGCTGAAAAAATCCTTCTCACTCTCCTTTTACGAAAGGGAGACTAAGGGGGATTATGCTGCTGGATTCCCGTTTTCACGGGAATGACGTGGGTGGCAAGACGAAAGCGGGGTGTTTAAGAGGGGCGAAGCCCCTCTTTTTATAAAAATCCCCCCTTCCCTCTCGCCTGCCAAAGAACTTGTTCGGCGAGCAGGTCACAAATACCCAAGGGAAGGGGGATAAAGGTTGAAGACTCTTCGAGGGGATAGGTTCACCAAATGCAAGAGGCGTTGTATACGATGGCAGAGGTTCTTTGAGTCTAGCAGCTGGACTGCTTAGTCCAGAAACGTAAAAGTCTTGAGGATATGCTCGAAGTCCAGCCGGGCTTCTTCCGCCGTTGCCTCCGTGGATTTCATCCTGATGAACCAGACCAGCCCGTCGTGTTCCAGGAAGATGATGCGGTCTATCCATACCAGGCTGGTGCCGCCGGGCTTGCCCTCGGGCGGTATCTGGGTGGGCCAGGTGTACCACGAATACTCGTCGTACATATAAACGACCTGCTCCGCCTGCATGCCGGAAATATTGACCGTAGAGCTTTCCAGTACGTCGGTTATTTCGTAGGTATCCTTGATATCCGCGAGGTATTTCCCGAACATCATCGATACGTTGTCGGCGTCCTCATAGTTCGGCACGGGAGGTCTCTGGGCGATTATATACAGGTCTTTATCCCACCATCCGTTCTCCACCACCCGCCTTATCATGGAGACACTGATATGATTGCCATTTTCCGGGTGGTAGACCTCCACTTCTTTCATATTCCCCGGGTATTCAAAGGAGAAGTGCGCGATTCCCTCGCTTTCCGTGAAAAGCCTGTATCCCGCGGTACAACAAAGGGAAACAGCGACCAGGGAAGCCAGCACCAGCAGAAGCGCGGCGTACGAGATGTATTTACTGCTCCGGGACATGATACTAAAATTATATTGTCATGCGCTTGACACGTCAAGGTTTGGTACGCAGGGGCGTTTAAGAGGGGCGTCAGCCCCTCTTTATAATATTTCCCCCTTCTCTTCATAAATACCCAAGGGAAGGGGGTCAGGGGGATAGGTTCACTAAAAAAAAGGGGGTGAGGTAGAGAAAGACCCCACTGTAAACCCTAATTTGTAAACTTAATCTAATACGGCTATTATATGCGTAGTCCTATTTGATACTGAAGGAAGGAGACTGATTATGGCAGCTGCAAAATACGGAAAGCATGTTAAAACTCTTAAATTTAAAGAGTATGAACAGGGCGGCATGAGGCTGGAAAACGTCATGGACGGCAAGTACCTGGGGATAGACGCTCATATCCAGTACGGCGTTTTCTGGACCGCCGGGAAAATCGGTAAAAACCCGGACAAGCCCCACGTGCATGACTTCGACCAGGTACTGCTCTTCGCCGGTTCGGACATGGATGATATCGGCGAGCTGGGGGCGGAGGTGGAACTCTGCCTGGGCGAGAACCTGGAAACGCACATGATAACCACCACCACTGCCGTAGCCATCCCCAGGGGTATGCCCCATTTCCCCGCCACCGTCAACTTCCTGAACAGGAGATTTTTCTACTACGAGATATCGATAGCGCCGGTATACAAGGAAACGGTGTTCAAGACCGGCAAGAAACCATCGCCGCCGGTGGACTGGCGCGCCGAGTCCAGGAAATATGTCATGCCGCTGTCCTTCTCGCGGAAGGGCGCCTGGCACTACGGGCCTCTGAACCGGGACGACGGAGGCGGCTACATATCCTTCGTCATCACCAAAGAGAAAGCGGGGTTCGACTTCGTGATGCTGTACGAGAGCATGAAGAAGGCGCCTTACCGGATTTGCCCCGACCCCGATAAGCCCCACGCCCATCCCACCACCCAGGTCATGTGCTTCCTGGGCACCAACCCCGACGACCCCGGCGACCTCGGGGCGGAGTTCGAGATATGCCTGGGCAAGGAAGAAGAACGCCACGTCTTCACCAAGTCGACCGCCATCGTGACGCCACCTTTCCTGCCGCACTGGCCCGGCGGTCTGCTAAAGGCCGACAAGCCCATTATCATGGCGGACATCCATCCTTTCGGCAACAACGCTTAGGCTCAATAAAAAACAGACTGAAAAGGAGGGGCTTATGCCCCTCCTTCTTTTTACTCATGCAAGTAGCCTTTTTATCTGTTATACTTTTATCAGCAAAGACCTGCATGGAGTGACCATGACGCTGGCGGAAAAAGTATTAGCCGGTGATGTACAGGCGGCCGCCCGGCTTATCAGCCGGATTGAGGACGAGTCCCCGGACGTTCACGTTGAGATGGATGCCATCTATCCCCATACCGGCCAGGCTTATATTCTGGGCGTGACCGGCGCTCCCGGGGTGGGTAAAAGCACTCTGACTGATAACCTCATCGGTTTTTTCCGCAGGCAGGGGAAAACCATCGGCGTCATCGCCATCGACCCCACCAGCGCCCTTACCGGCGGGGCGATTTTGGGTGATAGAGTGCGCATGCAGCGGCACAGCACGGACTCCGGCGTGTTCATCCGCAGTCTGGCGACGCGCGGGTGGACCGGCGGGCTTGCCCGGGCTGCCATCGGAGCGGTACACGTCATGGACGCCCTGGGCAGGGATATCGTCATCGTGGAGACGGTGGGCTCGGGACAGATTGAAATAGATATCGTCAGGGCGGCGGATACCACGCTGGTGGTCCTGGCTCCCGGCGCCGGCGACGAGATACAGACGATGAAGGCAGGCATCCTCGAAGCCGCCGACATCCTCGTCGTCAATAAGGCGGACAAGGAAGGCGCCGACCGCCTCAAGTCCGACCTTGAGTTCATGCTGGCGCTGAAAGAATCTCACTCGGGTGATTGGGGGGTGCCAGTCGTCATGACCGAGGCAAAAAACGATAAGGGCACGGAGGAACTCGCCGGGGCGATAACGGGCCACCGCGATTTCCTCGTAAAAAGCAAAGAGTTGCCGGGTCGGCGCAAAGAGCGGGCGAAGCTGGAACTGCTGGAAGCCGTGGAGGGGTACGTCAGGGACTATCTTTCTCGAATCGACGGCGGCGGCTACCTGGATAAGCTGGTGGACGACCTGTTGAACGGTAAGACAAATCCTCAGCGAGCCGCCCGCGAGATTACGCGCCGGCTGACCGGTTCGCTGGATAAATAGAATATAGAGGTAAAGATGGACTTTGACCTGACCGAAGAACAGAAGATGCTGCAATCGACCCTGCGGGACTTCGCGGAGAACGAGATATTGCCCGCCGCCGCTCGGATTGACAGGACGGAGGAGTTCCCTGCAGAAGAATTGAGGAAGATGGCAGGACTCGGTCTCTTCGGGTTGACTATCCCGGAGAAATACGGCGGCAGCGGCAGGGGACTGGCGGACTTGTGCGTCGCTATCGAGGAACTGGCGCGGGCGTCCGCCGCCGTAGACAACTACCTGCGCATCAGCCTTTCGCTGGCAATAGTGACTGTGATGGAGTACGGCACGGAGGCTCAGAAAGAGAAATACCTGCCGCCCCACGCCGCCGGGGAGAAACTGGCGTGCTTTGCCCTTACCGAAGCCGGCGCCGGCAGCGACCCCGCCGGCATGGAGACCACCGCCACACGTAAAAAGGACGGCTATGTCATCAACGGCAACAAGCTGTTCACCAGCATGGGGGACAGGGCGGAAATAGTGGTGGTCTTCGCCGTTACGGACAAATCATTGAAACATCGTGGTATTAGCGCCTTCGTCATGGATAAGGATACCCCCGGACTTACCGTGGGGAAGCACGAAGAAAAAATGGGCATGCACGGGCTGTCGTCCGTCGAGCTTATCTTCCAGGACTGCTTTATTCCGGCAGAGTGCCGGCTCGGGGAAGAGGGGCAGGGGTTCAGGATTGCCCTGGACGCACTGGACGTCAGCCGGGTGACCATCGGCGCCGAGGCGGTGGGGATTTCCCGGGCGGCTTACGAAGCGGCGTTGAATTATGCTAAAGAACGCCGGCAGTTCGGGGAGGTAATCGCCGAGTTCCAGGCGATTCAGTGGATGCTGGCGGACATGGCAACACAAATCGACGCGGCACGCCTGCTGACTTACCGGGCGGCCCATCTCCACGACCGAGGTATTCCCTTTATCAAGGAGGCGGCAATGACAAAGGTTTTCGCCTCGGAGGTCGCCAACTTCGTCACCGATAAAGCCCTCCAGATTCACGGGGGCTACGGCTATACAAAAGATTATCCTGTGGAGCGTTATTACCGCGACGCTAAAATACTGGAAATCTACGAGGGAACCTCGGAAATAATGCGGATGACCATCGCGCGCAGCCTGCTGCGCGACGGCTAGTCCCGGGTAAGCAGGGCACTCTCCAGTCGACTCACTAGTGACGGTGCCGCCCCCTGCGCTTTTAAGTAACTTGCTATTGAGCCATGTTCTGTTTTCAGCTTGGATAGAAACAGCGTCATGGACTCGGGCGAGGCCTTCCAGAAATAATCCGGAATATCAATCGGTGGGTCGTTTTTTTGGGGATTATTTTTGAGTCTTGCCAGTAATTCGTCCATGTATGGCTCGGAGAGGGCGTAATCCTCGA
>JAFGPF010000045.1 GCA_016926115.1 Dehalococcoidales bacterium
CCCGTCATTCCCGTGCAAACGGGAATCCATGCCCCAATGTCATTCTGAGCGAAGCGAAGAATCTCGTACCTCTGCTCACGGTGAGTCCGTCGAACAGTGAACTACTTCGTCATTCTGGCGAAAGCCGGAATCCAGACCCCTCCCCGCCCCTCGTAAGTTATCTATTCCCACCCGGGCCGCCCTCGTATCATCAGCGGCTTAGCCCTAAAAATAATTAACCCTCTCCCTTGATGGGAGAGGGCAGGGTGAGGGTGACACCCACTGTAATTGCGAGAGAGTATATCAATCATATTATACGCTCTGGTTACTCAGCTTCATCGGTTTCTTCATCAGGATTAACTAATTCAGATTCTCCGTCAACCAGCGGAGTTTCTAAAATGCCTCTTTCCTTTCTTAAATCATCAATTTGCCTCAATGGGCGATCAAGCATCCTGGACCGTGTCGATGTTAACCTTCCATATTCTTCATCTGCTTGTTTGATTCGATCTCCTACTTTTTTCATTGATCCTTTAAATCTGCCCCATTGCTCGTAAAACGTTCCGAATAACGATAATATCCGGTCTGCTGTTTGTTCTAATGTGAAATTATCTACCGCTTGTCTCATTACACACAATACTGCAAATAAGGTGATAGGTGAACACAACATGACTTTCTCTTTTAAAGAGTCATCTAACATGGAAGCGTCATTTTCATGAAGAAAGCAGAATATTTGCTCATTGGGAATAAACATAATAGCGTAATCCACTGTATTTTCTTCTGGATTAATATAATCGCGGGTTTTTACCTCTTTGATTTTCTTGCGAGCATCAGATATAAATTTTTGCTTATAAGTAGCTTTATCGGATTCTGACTGGGCATTGAGGTAATTTAAGTAATTGTCTAGTGGAAACTTAACATCCATGTTTACTTTTAGATTTTTAGGTAATATAAATGTATAGTCTGGTCGAGTACCCGTTGTCTCCTGTGTCTTTTGCTTTACATAATTCACATTTTCGATAAATCCCACGAGTCGTAATATGTCTTCTGCCATTCTCTCACCCCACTGCCCCCGCTCCCTTGTATTCGCCAAGGCTAGCTGTAATTTATCCGTTGTACCTTGGAGTTTGTTGGTTTGTTCCGCTGTATTTTTCAGTTGGGTACTAATTTCAACAAACGATTTCTCTCTTTTAACATCAAACTCTGTTACTGATTTTTCTACCTTTACTAACTCACTTCTAATTTCTTCTAATGTTTTGTCAATTAGCTTTTTCTTTTCTTCCAGTTGTCCTGCTCCTGTTTGTGTTTGTGTTGCAAGAGTTTGGTTTGCTAATTTGAGGAATTCCTCTGAGTTTTTTCTTAAAGCATCTAATGAAAGAGCCGAAAAAGAACTCTCTAAATCTTTCTTTCGAAAGCGATTTATAACGAGAACTATGATCGTTCCTACAATAATGCCTGCTACAAAGAGTCCCGCATATTCCATATCCTCCTCCTATATGCCGGTTGGCTTAATAGCCATGTCTTCCAAAATTATACTCCAGTTGTCAAATAATCGACCATCAATAATAGTACTAGGAGTAATGAGTGAGTACAGGCGATAAATGGGCGATACTAACTCTTCGACTAACTGCTGCCGGGCTTCACCAGCGGGATGCCCCGGGCGCAAAGCGGGCAGTCCTCGGGCGGGTAGGTGACTACCTCCGTGGTGTGGCAGGCGAAGAAGGGCACGCTGAAGTCCGTTTTACCGTCGGAGCGGTCGACGAGTATTCCGATTCCCGCCACGATGCCGCCCGTCTGCTCGACCGCCTCCATGACCCCCCGCACCGAGCCTCCCGTGGTGAGGATATCGTCGACCACCAGCACTTTTTCTCCGGGGTCGATTTTGAAGCCGCGACGGAACACGCGGCTGCCGGAATCGTCTTTCTCGGCGAAGATACTGCGTACTCCCAGCTGACGGGCGGTCTCGTACGATAATATGATGCCGGGGGTGGTAGGTCCCGCCACGACGTTGATGTCCTGACCGCGGAAATGGTCGGCAATTATGGCGCAGAGCTTCTCCGTGTATTCGGGGAACTGCAGGACGCGGGCTTTTTCCCAGTAGACCGGCGAGTGCAGGCCGGAAGTCAGCAGGAAGTGCCCCTTGAGTAGTGCTCCCGACTTCTCGAACATTCGCTCGACGCTGTCTGTCATGTACGTTCTCCGTACCGTATCAGGTTTAGTTCTGGGCGCTGGCAATCTGGCTGCCGAGGGGGTATTCGGGGATGACTCCCCACAGTTCCGGCGGCCAGGTGGACAGCCAGGCTTTACCGTGTATATCCGTCCGTTCCACTAACCAGCCGTTATGCGAGTCGTTGCTGCGATTTCTATTGTCGCCGAGGACGAAGTAATGTCCTTCCGGCACCGTCCTTTTGGACATGCTGTACGAAGGATTGCTCATGATGTAAGGTTCGTCCAGCGCCACGTCGTTGACGTAGACCGCCCTGTTCTTGACTTCCACCGTGTCGCCGGGCAACCCGATAACCCGCTTGATAAAGTCCTCGTCGCTGCTGTCGGGCGCTTTGAAGATAATAACGTCGCCCCTCTCCGGCGCTCCTATCCAGTCCCAGTAAGCGGCTTTATTGACGACAACCCGCTGACCTTCGTAAAAACTGGGCTCCATGCTGGTCATGAACACCTCGTAGGTCTGGATGGTCCCCCGCGCCACGAAGAATATCACCAGCGCCAGGGCGATGGTTATCAGGATTTCACGAAAAAATGTTCTCATCGGGATTTTTCCTCGGCTTCTGCACAAATTATACCTCATTTAGCCCTGTACCGCCAGTACGTTATGTTGTCCCCGGCAGTCTCCTTGCGAAAACCCGCCCCAGGTATTAGGATTAATATTGACCCTGCCGTTCAGGACCCGCCGTATGAAAATCACGCAGAGACTCCTGATGCTGAAAAATTCCCGGCTGACGACCCGCGTTCTACTCGGGTTGTTCGCGGCGCTGATTGTCTGTACCATATTCGTCGGACTGGACAACGCCACCGGTATCATCATCGGCTGGTTTGCCATCACGTTTCTGGTAACGGCGGTGGTGCGTAACTGGCAGAAAATCTGGTATTTTCTGGCGCTGCTCTTTGTCGCTGTCCTGGGCGCTATCTTTTTATCCTTCCTGTATATGGAGGTAGCCCTGCCTCTTGCCGGGTGGATATGGGGCCCCGATGCCTCGCAGAGTGTGCCCTGGCGGATTTTCCACGTGATAATCACCAATATTATCCTGCTGTTTACCCCCGTGGGTATCATCATCGGTCTGGTGGGAAGCGTCTGGCTGGGCATTACACGGCTGGCGGGAACGCGTAAACGCGGCGATAAAAGCAGCACTTGACGACAGCCGTATTTTTGTGTATTTTATACCAAGATACTCAAGGTATCCTCTTTTCACTAGAGTGATAATTGATGGAAACTTTTAAAATAGCGCTGCTGTCCGTGGCCGCCTTCGGGCTGGGGGCTATCCCCTTCTCTCTGATTATCGGCAGGCTGTTCCTCCGCGACGATATCAGGGGCTACGGGGACGGCAATCCCGGCGCCTTTAACGTCTTCCGGGCGGGGGGACAGAAGACGGGCTACCTGGCTATAGTACTGGACGTCGCCAAGGGAGTGCCCTTCGTCTTTCTGGCGCACTCGGTCTTCGGCCTGTCCAATATCGCGGTGGTCGTCGTGGGTATGTGCGCCATACTCGGTCACGCCTTCTCGCCCTTCCTCCGCTGGCACGGCGGCAAGGCGGTGGCGGTCACCTTCGGGGTGCTCCTGGCGCTGCCCGAGCACGAGATGCTGCTGGCTTTCATCGCCTGCATGGTCGTCGGCGCCCTCTTTATAGAGGTCGATGCCTGGACAGTCGTATTCGGCGCGGGGGGCACACTGGCTTATATCGCCCTCACCCGGGGGAGTTCCTGGGAAACCCTGTTAATGCTGTGCATACTGGTGGTATTCACCGTCAAACACTTCAGTTCGCTGCGCGTCTTTCCCGGATTCCGCGGCAGGCTCGTGCGCTGGCTGCAGTCGATTATCCGGGGCACTCTAACCATTATTTAGAAAGGCTGGGGTATGTTATATCAGGTCATCATAGCCGCCGGGCTGGTTACCTTCCTGCTTAACCTCATACTTAACCTCCGGAACCTCAAGACTCCCGGGCGTACCAGCCGGGTACCCGCCGGGGCGCCGATGATTTCCGTCATGATACCGGCGCGGGACGAGGCGGCGAATATCGGAAACTGCCTGGAATCACTGCGGAAGCAGGACTACCCCAATTACGAAGTGCTGGTGCTCGACGATAACTCGTCGGATAACACCTCGGAGATTGTCGGTGAAATCGCGGCACAGGACCAGCGTGTTCGACTCTTCCGGGGCAAACCCCTCCCCGACGACTGGGCGGGCAAGCCCCATGCCTGCTACCAGCTGGCGCAGGAGGCGAGGGGCGACTGGTTTCTGTTCGTTGACGCCGATACTACCCATGCTCCCTACATGCTGCGCAGCGTGCTTTCGCTGGCTATCAAGCTCAAGACGTCCCTGCTTTCCGGCTTCCCCCGTCAGCTGGCCAACTCCCTTCCCCAGAAGATAGCCATACCGGTGCTCTACTTCGTGATATTAAGCTGGGTGCCGTTATGGTGGCTTCACCGTTCCCGGAAGCCCAGGCCCTCCCTGGCTATCGGGCAGTTCCTGCTCTTCAGCCGGGAGTCGTACTGGAGGATAGGCGGGCACGAAGCGGTCAAGGCGAGGATTCTGGAGGACGTCTGGATGGGCGTGGAGACGGTTCGTCGCGGCGGGCGTCACGTAGCTATCGACCTTTCGCCGGTGGTCTTCTGCAACATGTACCGGAACATCGGGGCGATGTGGGAGGGGTTCATCAAGTGGACCTATTCGGTGGCGGCCATGTCGCGGCTGGGTTTGTTCGCATTGATTGTGGCGGGTTATTTCTTCTTCCTGGCTCCTTTTTACTGGCTCTGGAACGAGTATATCACGTTGATGGCGCCGTCCGTCTGGCGGAACGTGCTGCTCTTCCAGGTGGGGATTATCCTGCTGATGCGGGGACTCATCGATATACGCTTTAAAGAGCCGCTTATCTCCGCCATACTCCACCCCCTCGGTTTCGCTTTCCTGGTCGCCAGCGCCCTCTTCGCCGGCGGCAAGCGCCTGGTCGGCGCCGGGGTCAGCTGGAAGAAGCGCTTTTACGGCAGAGAATCAACGGTAGAGTAACGCCCGTCATTACAAGCGTAGCGAAGCAATCCGTCCCCATGCCATTCCCGCGCAGGCGGGAATCCAGCTACCCCACCTCGCCCCCTCGCTGTTATCTTTAACCACCCGAACCGCCCTCGCACCACTCACTGCTTATACCGTAGTTACTTAATCCCCTTCCCTTCACCAAATCCCGGAAGAAGGGGGTTAGGGGGATAGGTTCAATTAATATAACAGGCGGTGAGGTTATATGCGACAAAATCCCCTTTACGTTTTCCTCTACACCCTCTATTCTATAGATAAACATGCTGATTATAAAGCCCCTTGCACCTTAACGAAAAAACAGAAAAAGAATCAGAAATAAGGAAAATTAACGGAACGAATCGTAGCTGAATCGCGGAAAAACGCCTGAAAATGACAAAACGAATCGAAGCTGAAAATTAATCGTTTTTCAAATTCTGAAGCTGAAATAAAAAAATAAAAAAAAGCCTTTTTTACAGAACGAATCAAAGCTGATTATCTACGGCTTGTTTCTTGTCCAGAATGACATCTGGTAGGGTGGGGTTTTGAGGTTTGACCTTACCTTTGCTTCTGTATCAGGTGCTCCCGCGCCTGCTGGATGAACGCCTCGAAGCGTATCGATTCTCCCGGGTCTTTCGTGCCCTCCACCACCACGTTCAGGACGGGCAGGCCGTAGTCCTGGCGGAACTGGTGCAGCAGCAGGCTCACGATTGTCCCCGGCATGCACCCGAACGGTATGATGTTCACTATCCCGTCGAAGCCGTGCTCCGCATACTCCACCACTCTCCCCATGCTCAGGATAGCCTCTCCCTCGACGGCGGGCGTCAGGTAGGTGTGCCCCCGGTCGATTATCGCCTGCGTCGGCAGCTCTCGCGTGAATAACTCTATGGAGTCGTCGAACTGCTTCCGTAAAGGTTCGGCGACGTTCTCCTGGACAATCTCGGTGAGTTTCTGCCTCGCCCAGTCGCGCCAGCCGCCTTCGAGGTGAAGCCGGTTACGCCGCTTGCGCTGGTGGTCGATGTAGTCCAGCCATTCCTCCAGCGGCGGCACGCCGCACTGCGCCCCGAGCGCTTCCAGCTTGCTTATCAGCGAGTCGTTGGCGAACTGGTTGCTGCGCACGAATATCTCCCCTACGATTCCTATACGCGGCTTGGGGGTACCCGTGTCTATCTTAACCGATTCAAAGGCATCTCTCGCCTCACTGGAGAGCTCTCGCAGCGTGCTGCTGCCCTGCCCGGTGTTCTTAATCAGCCTGTCCAGCCATTCTCTGTAAACGGCATCGGTGTCGCCCGCGTTTACCTCGTAGGGGCGCCTTTCCAGCACCATCTTCTGAATGGAATCGAGAACCGTGATAGCCCGCCAGGCATGGAGACGGAATCCCTGTCCCAGCGACGCCATGTCTTTGTGGTAGCCGCCCGTCTGGTCGAAGACGAGGATGGGCACCTGCTGCAGCCCCAGTTCGTCGAGTATCAGGCGGTGAAGTCGGTTATACTGCCCGAAGCGGCAGGGCCCGCTGGCGGCGGGCATGAAGAAGGCGGCATGGCCGGGGTCGAAGTCCGGCGCCATGGTCTTCTTGACGATGTCCCCGCTGGTGATAATGCTGGGGTAGCATTCCTTGCCCGTGGTGTACTTGCGTCCGATTTCCAGGGTAAGGTCGTCCGACTCCGGCAGCGGTTCGGCATCGACGCCGCAATGCCGCATGGCGGCGGACAGGACGTAGCCGTGGTCTATCATGTAGGGCACGTATACACGCCGCGTGTTGGTGTGGTTGGACGAGATGCTGACCAGCGGTACATATTTGCTGGTGCCCCGCGTACTGGCGTTGCGTATCGTATCGATGAACGCCTCGCAGCGGGTGATGATACCGGCGTCCGCGGAATGTTCGTCGATTTCTATGGTCAGGAAGGGCTTGCCCTCGGTCTCCTTACCGAAGTACTTGAGAAGGTAGGAGTCCGGTCCGCAGGCGAAGTTGGTGACGTACAGCCCGAACAGCCGGGGGTCGCGGGCAATCATCCTGCCCGCGCAGAGAATTCTCTGTCCCGCTTTCCAGTACATATTGGGGTGTGCCTGGCTGACCTCATGCGCCATCGACTTTAGCGGCAGGAAGTCCAGCGGTATCGCCAGTATATTCAAATCGCGCAGCTTTTCCGACAGGTTGAGGGTTATGGCTTCGTCGTAGGTGTTATAGGCGCGGCCGATGACGATGATTGCCTTCTCGTCCGGCTTGAGGTTGTCCAGGACTTCCTTGCCCCGCCGCTGCTGCCAGTCGTTGAAGGCGTCGAACGCTTCAAACCCGGTCTGGACGGCTTTGTCGATAAGTGCATTGGAGGTGATACCGGCGTCGCGGGCGCATTTCTTCAGGACGCGTTTCTGCCAGGCGCGACCGCGGTCGGGATGGATAACGGGCTTGAGTATCTTCGGCTGTTTGCCCGATGGATCAGCCAGCGATTCCTTGATGCGGGTGGAACTCAATAATATGTAGGGCAGGCTCTGGGTAAGGGGGCAGTTCCACGACTTATTGAAATCGTCGGACATTTTTTCCATGGTGCACTGGACGGGCAGGAAAATGAAGTCCGGCTCCTTTTCCAGCAGGTTGAGCATGTGCCCGTGGGCGAGCTTGATGGGCAGGCACGGCTCCTCGACGATGTTTTCCACGCCCTGGCGGATGATATGCCGGTTGGTGGGGTCGGAGAGCACCACCCGGAAGCCCAACTCCGTGAAAAACGCCTTCCACAACGGGTAAAGCTCATGGAAGAACAGCACCCGGGGTATACCCACCGTCTTGCCGTTGGGGCTGTCCGGTTCATCTTTCGGGTATGTGTTAATCAGCGCCTGGGCGCGTTCTTCGAACAGGCGCGGTATCTTTGAGGATTCGCGCTTCTCCTTCTGTTCCTGGCTGTCCCACTTGCCGCAGCGGGAGCCGTAGAAAAGGGGTTTCTCGCCTTCGAAGACGACCTTGTGGATTTCACACCGGTTTGAGCAGCTTTTACACTCGAACGAGGACAGTTCGTATTGCCGGCTCGCCAGGTCGAACCCCCGGAATCGAGTCGGCTTTCCGGTGGACTCTATCTCCTCCCTCGCCAGCATGGCCACGCCGATAGCACCGAGGATATCATGGTGGGGCGGCACGGTAATTTCCTTGCCCAGCACGCTCTCGAAGGCGGCTTTAACGGCTCGATTGAAGGCGGTGCCTCCCTGGAACAG
This sequence comes from Dehalococcoidales bacterium, assembly GCA_016926115.1. Next base: position 8,417 of record JAFGPF010000045.1, read on the forward strand.
GATATGGTCGCCGATTTTCCGGTCTTCGACTACCTTGGTAAGGTAGTTCTTGACGACCGAATACGCAAGTCCCGCCACCAGGTCTTCCTTGGCGGCGCCGCGCTGCTTGCAGTAGTTCTGCTGTGATTCCATGAAGACGGTGCAGCGTTCGCCCAGGTCAAGCGGCTTTTTGGACACCATTCCCAGGTTGCCGAATTCTTCTTTGATATTTATACCCAGTTTTTCCGCCTGCTCTTCCAGGAAAGAGCCGGTGCCGGCGGCACATACCTTGTTCATGGCGAAGTCGATAATCGTGCCGTTCTGCAGGCTCACGTACTTGGCGTCCTGCCCGCCGATTTCAAAAATTGTATCCACGTCGGGGCGTTCAAACGAAGCGGCCCTGGCGTGGCTGGTAATCTCGTTGCGGATAACGTCGGCGCCGAAGAACTCGCCGGTCATGTACCTTCCGGAGCCGGTCGAGCCGGAACCTTTGATATCCACCTTGCCCTTGAGTTCCTGACCGACCTCGTACAGTCCTTTTTTCACGGCTTCAATGGGCTGGCTGGCAGTCATCAGGTAGCGCCGCGCCAGCACCCGGTTGTCCTTATCTATGACGACGACGTTGGTGCTGATGGAGCCGATGTCCACGCCGACGTACGCTTCGATAGGTTCGTTAGACTCGATTTTCACCGGCTCGATATCGATGGGGTAATCGTCGCCCTTGAGAGGGGAAAGGGTAACGAATTTGTATTCCCGGGTGGCAATATAGTCCCGCAGGCGCGCCAGGGTGTCTCCGGGCGGGGGACTTTCCTGGCCGTTTATCGCCGCCCCCAGCGCCCCCAGCACGGCAAAATACTCGGGTATTATAAGGTCGTTTTCCGCCAGTTCCAGCACCTCCAGCACGGCCCGCCGGATGCCCTTGTTGGCGGCCACGCCGCCCTGGAACGAGACGGGCTTGCCCATGTCCCGTCCGCGGATTACCTGTCCCTTGAAGTTACGTATCATGGCGAAGCACAGTCCGGCGACGATGTCATGTACCGGGGTGCCTACCTGCTGCAGGTGAATCATGTCGCTCTTGGCGAAAACGCTGCAGCGTCCCGCCACGCGGGGCGGGTGTTCCGACTTCAAGGCTACGTCGCCGAACTCCTCGATGGGGATGCCCATGCG
>JAFGPF010000046.1 GCA_016926115.1 Dehalococcoidales bacterium
AGGGTGGAACTGCGCCAGGTGGGCAGCCGCGACGAGGCTAAACTGCTGGGAAGCTTCGGCAGGTGTGGGCGCCCCCTGTGCTGCACCAGCTTCCTGACCGAGTTCACGCCCGTCTCCATCAAGATGGCCAAGGAACAGGACCTGCCGCTGAATCCCATGAAAATATCCGGGGCGTGCGGCAGGCTCATGTGCTGCTTGGCATACGAAGGCGAGCAGTACCGCCTCATGAAGGAGAAAATGCCCAAGTCCGGGCAGCGGGTATCCACGCGCATGGGAGAGGCTACGGTGGTGGGAAGCAATCCGCTGAAGGAAACGGTGATGGTCGAACTGGATACCGAGGCTACCGTGGAACTGCCCCTCGCCGACGTTTCTTACTGATACAGGTACTTGCGCCACTCGTCCCGCTTGTCCATGTAATGATAGGGGACGACATAGAAGGGGCCGCCCCTGGGCGGGACCGGCTGCCGGATTAGCTTCATATTGGCTTCCTTGGGCGTCCTGCCCGCTTTCTTGCGATTGCAGGCGACGCAGGCGCTGACGACATTTTCCCAGGTATGCTGTCCGCCACGATAACGTGGAACGACGTGGTCCAGGGTTAGGTGCCGACTCTGTACGCCGCAGTACTGGCAGGTATAATGGTCCCGGTTGAATATCTCGTAGCGGGTCATCTTCCTCTCGCGGTGCGGGCGTTTTATCATCTGGGAGAGACGTATCACCGAGGGCAGCGGTACGGTCTGGCTGATGGTGTGGATGTAGCCAAGTCCGTCCTCCAGCATCTCCGCCTTCCCCTGGTAGACTAGCACCACCGCCCGGCGGGCGCGGCATACCGTCAACGGTTCGTAGCTCTGGTTCAGTACCAGTACCGGATGATTAATCATCATCTTTCTTTCAGGCGTAACTGCCCCTATTTTAGCGTAAAGCTAACGGACGTGCAAGGCAGGCCCGTGGAGGCTAGCCAATCTCATCTTTAATGACATGCCCCTCCGCCACCCATATCGTCGGCGGGCTCATATCCGCGATTTTCGCCCAGTCCTCCATGATTCCCGACTCTTTAGCTTCCGGCGTCCTGCCCCATGCCAGCGATTTCTCCATCGCTTCAATATCGTCGTACCAGACCTCGATGATACCGTCGTGCTCGGCATCCGTGTCCATGCCCGGCACGTCGATGAAGTGGTTCTGCACGTACCTCCTCATCAGGGGAATGTGCCGCGCCACGAACGGCCCGTGCGTCTCCTGCCAGTACTTGTAGAACTCCGGCCGGCTGATGCCCTGCTTCCTTTTCACCAGGTTGATGAATTTTATCATTTACGTTCTCCTCATATACGCTATTTGTACCCAAGATAGCACATGAAGCCTGTATTTTGATAGTCAGCGATACTGGTAATTGAAGATTGATTTTCATTCGTCATGGTGATACAATTTTATACCCGGAACACCGTAAGGAGGTATTACAATGGATGTACAGGTAGGCAGAGAGGCTCCCGTTTTCACCGCGAATGCGTTCCACGAAGGTAAAGCTAAAGAAATAAAACTCGCCGATTTCCGGGGTAAGTGGGTGATGCTGTGCTTTTACCCCGCCGATTTCACCTGCGTCTGACCGACGGAACTGGCGGCGGTCGCTGTCAAATACCCGGAATTCCAGGAACTGGGAGTCAACGTAATCGCCATCAGCGTGGACAGCAATTTCTCCCACAAGGTCTGGCAGGAAGTCGAGCTTTCCAAGATGGTAGAAGGCGGTATCCCCTATCCCATGGTGTCCGACCCCGGAGGCAAGATAGGCTCGATGTACGGCGTCTATGACGAAGCAAAGGGCGTGGACGTGCGCGGTCGCTTCCTCATCGACCCCGATGGCATCGTCCAGGCTATGGAAATCCTGACCACGCCGGTGGGCAGGAACGTTACCGAGGTGCTGCGCCAGTTGAGGGCTTTCCAGCACCACCAGAAAACAGGTGAACTCATGCCCTCCGGCTGGCAGCCGGGCAAACCCACCCTCCCGCCGGAAACGGAGACCCTGACCCGCGCCGGGCACGTGTGGGAAATCTGGAAGGTAGACCAGGCTTTCTAGTTAATATTACAGGCTGCCCTGAAATATACGGCAGGGGTATAATAATCAGCTATTTCTCTGAGAGAATATGTTTATTTCTACCTCACCCCCTTTATTCCCCTCTCCTGACAAGGCTTTCAGCAGGAGAGGGGAAAAGTGATCTAAAATGTTTATATAGGTTAAAAAAGATACCTGATTATCACGTTATGTATAATTAATTCGATCGTAGTAAATGATATAAATATCTAATTCACAACTTGTTATTAAAGAAAATGGGTGATATATTTAATAATAACTGCTAAATGTCAATTATTATACAATTAGTTAAATAACCACATACACTAAATGAAAAGAAGCGATGGTGATGAATCTTCAAAATGAACGAAGTGCAAGAGCAGGTGCATATATCAAACAAAAAGAGGGGTATAATGCCTTTTTCCCGAGTCCTTTACCTCCCGAGCCATCAATAGAAATCGACACGGAGTTAGCTGATTTACTTTCCAAAGCTGATTTATCTCTTGGGCGACTAGATGGCTCGGCTGAGATATTACCAAATCCCGATTTATTCGTTAGTATGTATGTACGCAAGGAAGCAGTTCTCAGTTCCCAAATTGAAGGAACCCAAGCTTCTTTAGAGGATGTGCTTGCATATGAAGTTATATCCGAGCGTAGAAAATCATCTGATGGCGTTTCCGAAGTTGTTAATTATGTTGATGCAATGAACAAAAGCCTGAAAAAACTTGAAAACACACCATTTAGCATCGAGATTCTTAAAGAAGCTCATAAAGAACTCCTTAAAGGAGTACGCGGTGCAGAAAAATCCCCAGGAGAATTTAGACAACGTCAAAACTGGATAGGTGTTCAGGGTTCTGACATCTTTACAGCATCCTTCATTCCACCGCCACCAACAGATGTGGAAAGGACATTATCTCAGCTTGAGACATACATAAATAATGATACTACTCTACCTGTATTGATTAAATGTGGTCTAGTACATGCACAATTTGAAAGTATTCACCCGTTTTTAGACGGTAATGGTCGTCTAGGCAGGCTATTAATAACACTCCTTCTCTGCCAAAATAAAGTGATACAACGCCCGTTGTTATATCTAAGCGCCTATTTCAAGCTATATAGAAGTGAATATTATGACAAACTGCAAGAAGTACGTGATTCAGGGGATTGGGAGAACTGGCTTAAATTCTTCCTGAGAGGAATATGGACCGTCTCAGAAGAAGCATTTGGCACAGTACGAGAAATAGTTACTATGCGAGAAAAGCACAGGAATTTAATACTAAATAAAATGCGTAGTCCAGCTAATGGTCTTCTGCTACTTGAGCACTTATTCAAAAATCCCCTAATTAACGTAGAAGATACCAAGAAGCTTTTACATATCACCTATCCGGCAGCAAACCACTTAATAGGGGATTTTATTTTTTATGATTTACTTAAAGAAACAACAGGGAGAAAACGTAACAGGTTATTTCTCTATGAGCCTTATCTTACTCTTCTAAGAAAAGGTACGGAACTTTAATTACTATAGGGTATTCTAACTCTTTATAATAAAGACAATCTCACAATCATGCTATAATACCACCATGAAACGCGCTTTAGTAGAAATACTCGCCTGCCCGGTATGCAAGGGCAAGCTGAAACTTAACGTGGAGGCGGAAGGCGGCGGCGAGATATTCGCGGGGAACCTCTACTGCGACCGGTGCCGCATCAGCTACCCAATCGAGGATACCATCCCCACCCTGCTGCCGCCGCAAAAGACGGAGGAAAGCACCATCGGTTACCCCCGCGGTCCGTGGAAGGGCACCTATCCGGGACGGTAGATAACGCCCTGTTCCGGGGCTTCCCATGCCTCCACGGCGGTGATGGTCACCGGGTCGGCGGACAGCTTTTCCTTGAGTTCTTTATATATGGTGGTCGCGATGTTCTCCGCCGATGGATTTATCTTATCGAACGGCGGCACGTCGTTCAGGCAGGTATGGTCGTACCGGTCCAGGATATCCTTCAGGTGCCGTTTCAAATCCGTAAAGTCGTAAGCCAGCCCGATGTCGTTCAGCTTAGTAGCCTCCACCCTCACCACCACGCGGTAGCGGTGCCCGTGCAGTTCCTCGCACTTCCCCTGGTAGCCCCGCAGGTAATGCGCGGCGTCGAAATGCTTCTCGACGGCTATCTCGTACATTACTCTCCCTCCTCCCCTTCCCACTTCAGCACGCCCTGTTTCTCCTTGATGGCGGCTCTCATGTCCTTTATCTTCTCCCACGTTACCGGGTGGACGAGCTCCGAGGCAATCTCGCCGAGGGGCACCATGACGAAAGCCCGTTCCGCCATTCTGGGATGGGGAATTACCAGGTCGGACTGCTTGATGACTATGTCCCCGTAAAGCAGGATATCGATGTCTATGGTACGCGGTTCGCCCGTCTTGCCGCGCCTGCCCATCTTGCCTTCGATTCCCTTCGCCAGTGCCAGCAGGCCCTCCGGCGACAGGCGCGTGGAAACCTCGCAGACGATGTTCAGGAAACGCGGCTGGTCGGTCTTGCCTACCGGCTCCGTATCGTAAATCGACGAAACCTTCACCACCTTCATCCGCTGCCCCAGCAGCTTAAGAGCCATGTCCAGGTTGTCCTCCCGGTTGCCCAGGTTCGAGCCCAGCCCGAGAAATACTCTGACGGTATCAGTCATCGACCGACCCCCTTCTGATAATTGCGTCGCTCATCCTGCAAACGAGCGCCGTCTGCTTAACATCGTGGACTCGCACCATGTCGGCGCCGTTGGCGATGCCGATTGCCGTGACCGCCAGGTTCCCTTCGAGTCGTCTATCCGGCGGCAGGTCCAGCACCAGCCCTATCATCGACTTTCGGGACGTCCCCAGCAGGATGGGCTTGCCCAGTCGCTTCAACTCGGCGAGTCGGTTCACCAGCTCCAGGTTCTGCTCCAGCGTCTTGCCGAAGCCTATCCCGGGGTCGACGATGATATTCTCCGCCGCCACGCCCGCTTCCAGGGCGATTTTAATGCCGTTATCGAGGTCGGATATGACTTTAGCCAGGATGCCGACCTTCGGTGGCGCGTCGCGCTCGTTGGCCATGAGTATGATGGGAACACCCGCTTCCGCGGCTATCTTAGCCAGGCGCGGGTCCCTCTTGAGTCCCCAGATATCGTTAATGATGCTGGCTCCGGCTTTCAGGGCGCGTTCCGCCACGCCTGCTTTATAGCTGTCGATGCTTATCGGCACCGTAATCTCCGCCGCCAGCCGCTCTATCGCCGGAATGACCAGCCGCAATTCGTCGACGTAGTCTTCCACGGACATCGGCTCGGTGCCGGGACGCGTTGACTCCCCGCCGACGTCGATTACATCCGCCCCCTCCGCCACCATGCGCCGCGCCTGGTCGAGCGTCGCCTCCACGTCGCCCCCCAGTCCGTCCCCGGAAAAGGAGTCCGGACTCAGGTTGCAGACGCCCATAACGTAGGTACGTTCTCCCCAGCGGAACTCCGTGTTCCCGCAGCGCGTTAACGGCAGCGTCTCGTTCATCAAGGATATTTTAGCACTTCCGTCTCAAGTTATAAAACCGGCCAATGTGTTAATATATGATATATCATGGAATATTCAGCGAACAAAAAACAGGTTTATAAAGGCACGGTCAGGACCGGACGCGGCGGGGCGGTAAAAGAGATGTCGGCACCCGGTATGCTGGAAGGATTCAAGCTGCTGACGGGGGTCTCAATCATTCCCGGAACATTGAATATAAAACTCGCCGAACCTATCGATTTGTCCCTGCTGAACTACCTGAAATTCGCCGATATCGGCTGGGAGTTCGACCCCGCCACGCAGGGCATAGAGCACGACGGCGAAATAGGCGTCTATTACCGGCGGGCAACCGTCGCCGGTGAATACCCGGGATGCCTCCTCATCTTTACGTGGGTATTGAACGTTCACACCAATGCGGAGCTGGTCAGCCCCCATCACCTCCGCACGGTACTCGACCTGCAGGACGGCGACACGGTAGAGTTCACGCTCGCCGACTAGTATAATAGAAAGAGTCGCCTACTCTCATGCCCGACCCTTGAAAAGACAACTCTAATGACAGATTCCGACATATTCCGGGAAGAAACAGGCACAGACAGCCGTGGCAGACCGCCCCACGAGAGACCGTACCGCTGGATAATGCTCCTGCTGACCTGGCTTTCTTATTTCATCTTCGGCCTCATAAACTTCGCGCTGGCTCCCCTTGTCACGCCGATAATCGCGGAACTCGGTATTTCCTACTCTCAGATGGGCTTCGTCCTGGGCGCCTGGCCGCTGACCTATATCCTTTCCGCCGCCTTCGCCGGCGCCGTCGTCGATAGGCTCGGCACGCGTAAATCGGTAGCCATCGGCGTGTTGGTCATCGGGCTGTCCGCCGGACTCCGCTACTTCACCAACGGATTCGTCCCCTTATTTTTATGCGTCGCCCTGTTCGGTATCGGCGGTCCGCTGATATCCGTGGGCAACCCCAAGACAATCTCGCAGTGGTTCCGGGGCAAAGAGAGGGGCATGGCGGTGGGCATCTACATGACGGGCGTCTGGATAGGCTCCGGCTTATCTGTATCCCTGATGAACAGCGTCATCATGCCCCTGACCGACTACTCCTGGAGACTCGCCTTCGCCGGCTACGGCATGGTGGCTGTCATCGTCGCCTGCCTGTGGTGGCTCCTGGGCAGAGACATCACAGCGGCGGAAGACACAAAGAGTGATAGGATAGATAAGGTCTTCAAGAGCCTTATCAGCGTGCGTAACGTGTGGATTATCCTGCTGATGGGACTGCTTACCTTCGCTGCCGGTCACGGCTTCGGCAACTGGCTGCCGCGCATCCTGGAAGGCGGCGGGCTATCGCCGTCGATGGCGGGTATAGCCGCTTCCCTGCCGACCTGGGTGGGCATACCGACCATCATCATCGTCCCCCGTCTTGTCCCGCCCCATTTCCGGGGACGCTTTATCGCCATCGCGGCTGCCATATGCACCGTACTGCTCCTTTTAGTTTCGCAGGTAACCGACGCCTCGCTGATAATCGTCCTTATTATTTACGGAATGGCTACCTGCTGCATCTTCCCGTTCCTGGTACTCATACTGATGGAACTCCCGGAAGTTGAGTCCCGGTACGTGGGTTCGGCGGGGGGCATGTTTTTCTGCGTGGCGGAAATCGGCACGTTCGCCGGCCCGTTCCTCATGGGGGCCGTCACCGACCTCTCCGGCGGCTTTACCGCCGGGATAATCATGCTGGCAGGTTTTTCATTTCTACGGATAATCACCTCGTTCTTCCTGAAAATAAAGAGGCCCGATGAAAAAAAGATTTAGTCAATTAGGCAAGCTCCGGACGTTCAGCTCGCTGAAGATACCCGCCTTCCGCCTGTACTACATCGGGATGATAGGCCAGTGGTCTTCCATGAATATGCAGATTGTCGCCCGCTCCCTGCTTGTTTACCGCATCAGCGATTCGGGGGCCGTACTGGGGCTGTCTGCCCTCGCCAATGCCATACCGATGATTATCTGTTCGCTGTACGGGGGCGCCCTGGCCGACCGCATTCAGAAAAAGGGCATCCTCTTCTTCAGCATGGTGGGTTCGGCGTTGACATCGCTGGCGGTTGCCCTGGCGTTAACGCTGGGATACCTGAGTGAGGCCGTCCCTAACTCGTGGTGGATACTCATCGTCACCGGATTTATACAGGGCGGCGTCATGGGCTTGATGATGCCTTCCCGTCAGGCTATCATCGCCGAAGTAGTCGAACCCGAACAGGTGATGAACGCCGTATCACTAAATACCATGGGCATGAGCACCTTCCGCATACTCGCCCCGGCGGCGACGGGCTTCCTCATCGACGCCATCGATTTCTCCAGCGTTTACTATATTTCCACCGCCATGTACACTATGGCATCGGTCTGCATGTTTCTCATGCCCGGAACCGCCCAGAAATTCAGCGAAGGTTCAAGCGCCCTGGGGGATATTATTGAAGGCGTGAAATATATCCGGCGGGAAAGGACGATGCTGCTGGTGCTGGTGGCGACCCTGTTCGTGATGATATGCGGCATACCCTTCCTCCAGCTGATGCCCATGGTCACCGAGGATATCCTGATGGTGGGCGCCAGCGGCATGGGGATACTCTTTAGTGTCTCCGGCCTCGGCGCGATTGCAGGTTCGCTCATCATGGCTTCGGTTCCGGGTCGGAAAAGGGGCGCCATCATGTGCATCAGCGGCATAATTATGGGCCTGGCGCTGGTGTTTTTTGCCTTTTCAAAGCTGTGGCTGTTGTCTGTCTTCATGGTGATATTCATCGGGCTGGGGCAGTCGGGACACCGGACCAGCGGCAACACCCTGGCGCAGGTCTATACCCCGCCGGAATACCGCGGACGGGTCATGAGCTTTATGATGATGGGTATCGGCTTTTCCAGCCTGGGAACGTTCTTCGCGGGGGCAATCTCCGAGGCCATCGGAATCCAGTGGTCTATCGGCGGTCTGGCGATGATACTCGTGATAGCTTCTGCGGCGTTGCTCATCTTCACGCCGCGCCTGCGCAGGTTGGAATAGGGGAATTAAATAACAGGGGGAAGCTGAATATAGAACGGGGCGTCTAAGAGGGGCACAGCCCCTCTTCAATAATAACTCCCCCTCTCCTTTGATAGAACGGGGCGTCTAAGAGGGGCACAGCCCCTCTTCAATAATAACTCCCCCTCTCCTTTGAAGGAGAGGGGGATACAGGGGGTGAGGTAGATAATCGTGCGGGGTAGACTGCGGTGTGAATATTAATCAGATTGTTGCCCCTCTTTTTTCCATATGCTATCATTTATCTGTTATTCTTAACCAGAGAGGTGTGGTTTGAAAGAAGACTTGGAAAAACTGGCCGGGCTTGAAGCCGAACTGAAGGCCGGGGGCGGGGAAGCGAGCGTACAGAAACAGCACGACTCCGGCAAACTGACGGCAAGGGAGAGGCTTGACCTTTTCTTCGATAAGGGGACATTTCAGGAAACCGACCTGTTTGTCCAGCACCGTTCCGCGAACTTCGGCATGGACAAAGTATCCATTCCCGCCGACGGCGTCGTTACCGGCTTCGGCAGTGTAAACGGACGCACCGTCTGCGCCTACGCCCAGGACTTTACCGC
>JAFGPF010000047.1 GCA_016926115.1 Dehalococcoidales bacterium
ATCGGTCATCAAGGGTATTTAGCCTTACCATGTGGTCACGGTAGCTTCCCACAGGATTCCTCGTGTCCCGTGGTACTCAAGAACAGATAAGAAGCCTACCCCTTTCGTCTACGGGACTATCACCCTCTATGGTGGCCCCTTCCAGAGACCTTTGACTAGGGTTGGGTTTATAACTCCTTGACCTATTTCAGGTTCGGTCCTACCTGCCTTACAACACCCGGCAAACATAAGCCCTGACGCCGTTAGGCTTACCGGGTTTGGGCTTTTCCCCGTTCGTTCGCCACTACTAAGGGAATAATTTCCTTTCCTCGGGGTACTGAGATGTTTCACTTCCCCCGCTTACCTCCTCCAGACCTATGTGTTCAGTCTGGGGTGACCGGATTTTATCCGGCCGGGTTGCCCCATTCGGGAATCCCCGGTTAGGCTTGCTCGACAGCTCACCGAGGCTTTTCGCAGCCTTGCCACGCCCTTCTTCGGCCCTTGATGCCAAGGCATCCACCGTATGCCCTTATTACTTGACCTGCTTCAGGTTTGATATTAGACCCATCTTTATTCAGTTGTTAAAGTGCGTATATAAAGCAAAAACGGCTCGGTGATTCGCACCAAGCCGCCCTTACCGGCTCAATCACCGATGATTACTTTATGTTAGTGACCTCTTCATTTCTTCTAATATGATAATGTGTTCCCGTGGAAAAGTCAATAGAAATAATATCACGTTACAGTCACGTTGTCAAACTTTATTTTAGTTCTCTGGGACGGCGTATCGCCAGGATAATCGGCAGCCCCAGCGCGATGAGGATGGCGGTGACGATAAACGCCGTCTCGTAGGTGCCGGTCCTATCGAAGAGATAACCGGAGAATATAGGCGCGGCGGCGGCGCCGATACTCTGGCAGGCATTCAGGGCGCCGTAGATGGTGCCGTAGGCGAGCAAACCAAAATTGGCGCTGGCAAGCAGGGACATGACGGGCATCCAGCCGCCGATACCCAGACCCAGTATGAAGGCGTACGTCCAGATGAGCCAGTTAGGTGAGGTGATATCGATATTTATCAGCAGTACGATGCTGACGGTCAGTAAAATGACGGCGATAACGCCGGAAATTTTAACGTTAATTCTATCGCTCAGCCACCCGAAGATGAGCGTCCCGAGGGTGCTCAAGACGGCGACGATGCTCATCGCCGAGGCGACGATGCCGGCGGCGAATCCCAGGTCTTCCAGGTGGGGTACCTGGTTTTGCATCACGCCCATGTGGGTGCTGACGAACAGGATGGCCAATGCCAGCAGCCAGAAAGCCTGGGTGCCCAGTGCATTCCGGAAAGTAATTCCCCGGGCGACCGTAGCCCTGTCCGCGGCGATGGCGGCTATCTCCGAGGCGTCTCTGCCGTCGGGCAGCTGCCCCATATCCGCCGGTTCGGTCCTGATGACCAGCGCCGCCAGAGGGACGGCAAGAAACGCCGTGATGGCGGCATAGATGAGGTAAGTCTGGCTTAAGCCCAGGGTGGGCAACATGTAGACGATAACGAGCGGCGTGAATATCATGCCGGCGGTGCCCGCACCCATCGACATGGCGCCGATAGCCATACCCCGGCGGCGGATAAACCAGTTAGAGACGATGAGCGTAGAAATAACGGGACCGGTGGCGGCAACCCCGGCGCCGATAAGGGCGTAACCGATGTAATACTGCCACAGGGCGCTCATCTGGCTCAGCAGGATATACCCGACGCAAGATGCCAGGGCACCCGCGGAGACTACCTTTCTGGCGCCGTAGCGGTGGACCATGCGCCCGGCGAAGGGCGCACTGATGGCGGCGCAGATAAAGAACAGGGTGAAGCCGGTCATTATTTCCGTCCGGCTCCAGTGGAAAACCCTCTCGAGAGAGGTAACGAAGAAGCTGAAACTGATGGGGCCGCATCCGGCGCTGATAACGTTCAAAAGGAAACACGCGGCGAGTACCCAATATCCGTAAAATATCTTCGTTTTATTCATATACGCTCTTGGGGTTCAATACAGTTTAGCGTTTGGAGCCGATAAATAGCAAGCTAGGGAAGCTCTTCGAGAGGCGCTGGAGGACCCGCCGAAGCCCTAGATATCGCCGCGCACCAGCGAGAACATCACGGCGTCGTAAACCTTGTCTCCCACGACGATACGCTTACGCAGTACGCCCTCGCGGCGGGCGCCGACCTTCTCCGCGACACGCAGGCTGGGATTGTTACCGGTAGCCACCAGGATTTCGATACGGTTTAGCCCTATCTCTTTAAGTCCCCATCTTGCCAGGAGCAGAGTAGCCGTGGTTGCCGCCCCCTGAGACGTCCGGCCCGTCCGCACCCAGTAGCCTAGGTTGGCTCGCTTGTTCACGTTGTCGACGCGGTTGAGTCCGCAGCCCCCCATGAAGGAACCGTCTGCGGTGCTGAAGATGGCAAAGTTGTATTCGACGCCTTTCTTCCATGCCCCGGGATGGGTACTCAGCCACCTCCGGGTCTCCTTGATGGAATAATCCGGATGAACGAAATCCAGCCACGGCGAAAGCTCCGCCAGCGACTCCCGTACGGCTTGATAAAGGTCGTCGGCGTCGCTTTTACGGTAGGGTCGCAGTGATATCGCTCCGTCGGTCAGTACGATTTGGTTTCTGATAACATTTCTCCCGGCAGGTAGTCGTTAATATCTTACGTAGTAGCCGGCTGTACTGTCAATATAAAAAAGACGAGGATTTCATGGATATTCAGCTACGAATAAATCTTGATTTGTACCTGATTTAGTGCTAAAGTTTATACGGTGCGAAACGCAGCTATTCATAACGACAAAACCGGGAGGTAGCTATCCTTTAATATATGAAGGATGGCTTTTTTATTACAAATGGCAGACAAGATTAAACTGACGATTGACGGTATCGAAGTCGAGGTGGAAAAGGGCGCCACGGTATTGCAGGCGGCGCAGAGCGCCGGTATATATATCCCCACGCTGTGCTATCACCCCAACCTGCAGCCTTACGGCGGCTGTCGGCTCTGCATCGTGGAGATAGAGAACATGCGCGGCCTGCCCACATCCTGCACCACCCCGGCTACGGACGGCATGGTGGTGACCACCAGTAACGAGAAGATACAGGAATTAAGGCGCTCTTTCATGCAGCTTATCCTGACGGAGCACCCCAATGCCTGCCTGACCTGCCACCGGCGGGAGCGCTGCGGTCCTTACGATATCTGCCTGCGTAACGTCGCCGTTACCGAACGCTGCGTCAGCTGCCCCAACAACGGACAGTGCGAATTACAGTTTTTAGTAGATTACATCGGCCTGAGGGAAGTAGAGCTTCCGTACCGGTATAAAGAGTTACCGGTGGACTATACCCGTGAACCGCTTATCAAGCGCGATTATAATCTCTGTATTCTCTGCGGACGCTGCGTCCAGATATGCGCGGACGTCAGGGGAATCGGGGCTATCAGCTTCATCAACCGGGGCTTCGAGACGGTGGTCGGCACCGCCTTCGACCGCCCCTTACAGGACTCCGGCTGCCGGTTCTGCGGCGCCTGTGTCGAGGTCTGTCCGACGGGCGCCCTGATGGACCTGGGGTCGGAATACCTGCCCGAGGAGGAACAGGAGTCCGTGGCGGTACCCTGCAAGTACGCCTGCCCGGCGCATATCAACGTGCCGCTCTACGTGTACCTCATCGGTGAGGGGAAGTACCAGGAAGCGCTGGCAATCATCAGGGAGAAGGTGCCTTTCCCCGGTGCGCTGGGGAGGGTATGTATACATCCCTGCGAGGAAGCGTGCCGCCGTGAAGCCCTCAACGAGCCTATTTCCATAAGATTTATGAAACGGTTCGTCGCCGACCGCGATAACGGCGACTGGAAGAAACTGTCCCGGCATTTGCCCAAGACCGGCAAGAAGGTGGGCATCGTCGGGGCGGGGCCGGCGGGACTGACCGCCGGGTATTACCTGGCGAAGGCGGGTCATACGGTCACCGTCTTCGAGCAGTTCTCCAGGGCGGGCGGCATGATGAGAGTCGGTATACCCGACTACCGTCTGCCGCAGGAAGTGCTCGACGCAGAAATCGACGAGATAGTCAGTGCCGGTGTTGACATAAAACTGAACACCAAGGTGGAGTCCGTCGACTGGATTTTAGAACAGGGATACGACGCGGTATTCCTGGGACCGGGGGCGCACAAGGGCATGACTCTGGGCGTCGAGGGCGAAGACCTGCCCGGTGTGTTCGACGGCGCTTCGTTCCTGCGGGACGCCAACCTGGGCGTCAAGGTGGACGTGGGCAGGAAGGTGGCGGTCATCGGCGGCGGCAACGTGGCAATCGACAGTGCCCGGGTGGCCTTACGACTCGGCGCCGAATCGGTAACCATCGTCTACCGGCGCACCCGCGCCGAAATGCCGGCGAGTCCGGAAGAGGTGGAGGCGGCTCTGGAGGAGGGAATAAAGATAGACTTCCTGACGAGCCATCTCAAGGTAAGCAAAGAAAACAGACACTTAATAATGACGTGCAACCGGAACGCCCTAGGCGAACCGGATGCCAGCGGACGGCGTCGTCCGGTACCCATCAAGGGTAGCGAGTTCGATGTGGAATACGATTCAATCATCGGAGCCATCGGTCAGAGACCGGACATTCCAGATGATTTCAAGGTGAAGACGGGACGCGGCAATACCATACAGGCGAACCCGAAAACGCTGGCGACCAGCCGGGAGAAGGTCTGGGCGGGCGGCGATGCCGTTACCGGACCTGACTCGGTCATACGGGCGATTGCCGCCGGAAGGGTGGCGGCGAGCTCCATTGATAAGTACCTCGGCGGCAGCGGTATCATCGACGAGGAACTGACCCGCGAACGGAACATCGGCCTCTGCGCGGGCCTGACGGACGAGAAATTTTACGGTATGCCCCGGGTAAAAATGCCGTGCCTGCCCCCGGAGAAGGTAATCAATAACTTCACCGAGGTCGAAAAGGGATTGCCGGAAGACGGCACGATAGCCGAGGGTAAGCGCTGCTTCCAGTGCGGCGTCAGAAACCAGATATGCCCCGCGCCGCTTCCCCCCGGCGCGTCTCTAAAGAAAGCCGGTCAGGCGTGTAAAGTAGAGTCCGCTGCTTGACCTTTCCGCCGGAACTCTGGTCTAATTAACCGATATTCCTTGATGTGGCGTAAGTATATTCATCTATTTTAGCCGGCAAATTTGTAGTGATGAGTAACGATTCCGGGACAACATCTAAAAGATATATTATCCTCGTCATATCCACGGCGACGTCGTTCATCATGCCGTTCCTGGTGGCTGCCATCAACGTGGCCATCCCGACTATTGGCCGGCACTTCCAGATGGAAGCGGTACTGATGGCGTGGGTCGGCACGATGTATTTCCTGGCGATAGCCATGGTGCAGGTGCCTTTCGGGCGGTTGGCGGATATCTTCGGAAGAAAGAAACTCTTCATAATCGGGCTGCTGGTGACTATCGTAGCATCTTTCATGGGGGCGATAGCCAATTCCGTCCCGCTGCTGTTCATCGCCCTGGCGCTCA
>JAFGPF010000048.1 GCA_016926115.1 Dehalococcoidales bacterium
GAGCTGGCGGCAAGACTGCAGCAGCGCCGAACGGAAACCGCTGCGGATTTAGAACTCCGACTGAAAACCGCCGCGGAGGAAATGGAGACATTGCCGCTGTTCGATTACCTGGTTATCAACCGGCAGGGGGAGCTCGACCGCGCCGTGGCGGACATCGAGGCCATCATCACCGCCGAGAAGTGCCGCGTCAAGCCCCGGGAGATATCTCTTTAACCTTAAAACCACAGGTGCAGCAGCCAGGAGAAGAAATAACCCAGCACGCCGCAGATAGGGAACGTAAGTATCCAGGCCGCCACGATGTTGCCGGCGATGCCCCACCGCACCGCCGAGAACCGCTCCGTAGCCCCCACGCCCATGGTCGATGCGCTGATAAGGTGGGTGGTGCTTACCGGGATGCCGAAGTGAGACGCAACCTCGATGACGGTAGCGGCTGATGTCTGGGTGGCAAAACCCTGCACGGGCCTGAGCGTGGTAACTCTCATCCCTATGGTCTTGATTACCCGCCAGCCTCCCATTGCGGTACCGACGCTGATAGCCAGCGCGGGCACGACGATCATCCACCACGTATCCCCGGACAATATCGTCAGCCTGTCCCATATACCGGGGTCGTTATAATAGATGACCATCGCCATGGCAATAACGCCTATGGGCATCTGGCCGTCGTTTTTACCATGACTGTAAGCCATGAAAGCGGTCGTCAGGTATTGCGCCCCGCTGAAATTCCTCCTCATCTTTTCCGGGGAGGTACGCCGGAAAACCCAGTACAGCAGTATCATGGCTATGAAGCCGCCGGCAAAACCGAGAGTAGGCGCGATGATTACCGCCGACATGATTTGAGCCATAACGCCCCATACCACCGCGCCTCCGCCGGTTACCGCTATACCCGCCGCCGCCAATCCGGCAATGAACCCGTGGTGCAGGCTTATGGGTAAACCCATATAGGTGGCCAAAGTCCCCCATATGATTATGGAAGCCAGGGCGGCGATTACCGTGGCGAAGGTGATGGCTTCCGGGACGAGGATGCCCTTGCCGATGGTGTGGGCTACGGCGGTCCCCGTACAGGCTCCGGCCATATTGGCTACGGCGGCAATTATGATGGCGTTCCTCGGTGAAATGGAACGTGCCCCTATAGCCGGGGCGATGGCATTAGCAGCGTCGTTGAAGCCGTTGACTACACCGAAGCCGATGGAAAGTATGATAATCAGGATAAACAGAGGCAGGGACGTATCAAGCATGCTTGAGGGCTACCCCCTCAAGGACATTAGCCACATCCTCGCATCTGTCGGTGGCGCTTTCCATGTGCGCGTATATCTCGCGCCATTTGATAATCTCGGCAATATCACCGGTATTGTCGAATAGTTCCGCGGTGGCGGCGCGGTAAATGCGGTCGGCCATGTTCTCCAGCCGGTTTATCTCCACGCAACATTCCATTATCCGCTTGAGTTCCGAGCGTTTTCGCAGGCCGTGGACGGCAGATTCCACCTCGACTGCCCCCTTAACGATGACATCCGCCAGCTGTTTCGCCCGCTCGGTGGGGTTTTTAACCTTGTAAATAAACATAGCGTCGGCGGCGGCGTGAATAAAGTCGAGGATATCGTCCATGGTATGCGCCAGCAGGGCGATGTCCTCGCGGTCGAAGGGGGTAACGAACGTCCGGTGCAGGAGCGAGATAATCTGGTGGGTAAAGGTGTCTCCCTGGTGCTCCATCTCGGTTATCTCCGCCACCCGGCTGTCGATGAACTGCCAGTCGTCGACTATTTCCTTCAGCGCATTGGAGGCTTTGACGATGTTCTGCGCACTCTCCTCGAAGAGGTCGAAGAACTTGTGTTCCTTGGGGACGAAAGGCAGCCTGACCATAGTTGTTTCTCCTTTATCGGGAAAGATAGCGCGATGAACAGCGATGCTGCGGCTTTAGTGAGACGGTAGAAAGAATGTGATATCTTGGTAGCGGATAAACAGGGGTGACTCGTGTAAATTCGGTGACTCGCCCAAACGTACCGGGCAAAATCGCCCTCCTTTGTCCAGACCAAAAGTTAAAAAACGAAAATCCAATATAAGTTTATTAAGATATTCGGTAATTGTCAAGGAATCACCATACGCACGGGAGGTGGTTTTCAGCTTTCGTTTTCCGGTTCGGGCCCGGGTGGTTCTTCAGTTTCCCCGCCTGTTTTCGGCTGGCTCTTCTTCTGCAACCACCCCTTGAGCCGGCCGAGGACTTCTTTTTCGTACCCGAACTTGCCGGGGTTGTAGAACTTCTTGTCTTTAATGGCGTCCGGCAGGTGCTGCTGGTCGACGAAATGGTCGGGTTCGTCGTGGGCGTATTTATAGTTTTCACCGTAGCCCAGGTCCTGCATCAGCGGCGTTACCGGATTGCGCAGGTGCAGCGGCACCGATTCGCTGGAGCCACCCTTGATTTCCTCCCTCACCTTGTTGTATGCCTCGTAGAGGGAGTTGCTCTTGGGGGCGGTTGCCAGATAGACCGCCGCCTCGGCCAGCGCCAGGTTGCCTTCCGGCATGCCGATGAAGTGGACGGCCTGCTGCGCCGCCATGGCTACCACCAGCGCCTGCGGGTCCGCCATGCCGACGTCCTCCGAGGCGAAGCGTACCAGTCGGCGGGCGATGTACAGGGGGTCTTCACCGGCTTCCAGCATTACCGCCAGCCAGTAAATCGATGCGTCCGGGTCGGAGTCACGCATGGACTTGTGCAGGGCGGATATAAGGTCGTAGTGCTGCTCTCCGGCGCGGTCGTAGAGGACGGCGCGCCGCTGGAGGGCGTCTTCGATGACGGAGAGGGTAATCACCCGCTTGCCTTCGATGTTGGGGGGGGTATTCTGGGCGGCTGTTTCCAGGGTGTTGAGGGCTATGCGCGCGTCATGGTTGGACATGGCGATGAGGTGGCTGATGGCGTCGGGCGCCATCTCGGCGTTGAGCTCGCCGATTCCCTGGAACTTGTCCTTGAGCGCCCGGTGGATGAGTATCTGTATCTCGTCTTCGGTGAGGGGTTTGAGGGGGAGGACGCGACTGCGCGAGAGCAGGGGAGAGGTTACCTCGAAGGAGGGGTTTTCCGTGGTGGCGCCGATGAGGACTACGGTGCCGTCCTCGACGTAGGGCAGGACGGCGTCCTGCTGGGTCTTGTTGAAGCGGTGAATCTCGTCGATGAAGAGGATGGTCTTCTGCATGTGCACCTTGCGCCGTTCCGCCGCCTGCTGGACAATCTTGCGCAGGTCGTTGACGCTGGCGCTGACGGCGCTGATGGGGTCGAAGTAGGCGCCGGTGCTGTTGGCGATGATGTAGGCCAGGGTGGTCTTGCCGCAGCCCGGCGGTCCCCAGAAAATCATCGAGGGGATACGGTCGGCTTCTATGGCGCGCCGGAGCACCCGTCCCTTGCCGATAATGTGCTCCTGGCCGACGAACGTGTGCAGGCTGTTGGGCCTCATGCGCGTGGCGAGGGGGGCGTTTAAGTTCTGCTGTTCCTGGTCCTGTTGCGGTTGTTGCTGCTCGAACATATCCATGCTCATGGTCCACCTTCCTGAGCTAGCGGCTGCTCCATGCGGGCATCGTGGAGAGGTATTCGCCGGCGGCGGTCTCGGCGGCTGCCCGGTCCATGCCGCGGCTGTCCATCATCATCTGCACCATGCCTTCCAGGACTTCCTCGTAGTTTTTGAGGCGCCCGTCCGGGTTGCAGCAGTGGACGCAGTACCGGTTGGCCACGTTCCCGCCCCCGTACTGCTCCGGGTTCATCATGGGCATGCCGCAGCTTTCACAGTTGGCGGTAACGGGCACCTCACAGCCGTCGCAGGTCTCCGCGGTATCCATCTCCAGTTCCGATATGGGCTTGTGTCCGTTTCCGTCCGGCACGTTTTGTCCTCATGAAAATATTATATATCTATTGCGTGGATTAAGTTTACTGCAAATGATGAAAATTATCTAGTTTACCTCACCCCCTGTGTCCCCCTCTCCTGGTAAGGCGCCCCGCAGGAGAGGGGGAGGTTAAGGAAGAGGGGCTTCGCCCCTCTAGGACTGCCTGTAGGGATTTGGATAGTTAGAGAAAAATTAGGCAGTCTCCAGTTTCAGCATTTCCTCCGGACTGGTGAGAACGACCTCGATATTTTCCGCGGTCTCTATCTCAAACTTTCTTTTTCTCGCGCCATCATCAAATCCTATTTGGGAAACCACCATAACTTTCTTAATCGGCTGAGGCACATTAGGGTGGTACTTAGCATCGGTAATAAACTGGCTAAGTACCTTATAGCTGATCTCAAAAGTCTTTACCTGTATCGGTATGCCGTCGTGGGTAATTCCGTCAACGCCCTTGTCTGGATAAGGTTTTATCGCCTTGAAGTATTCATTTACCCAGTCCTCGAATTGTTTAGGGTTCATTTCCAGCACTTCGCTCAAGTCTCTGGTGACGTAACGTGCCTGTGCAAAAAGTTCATGCCCCCGGTTCTTGATGACTGAAAAAGCGGTGGGTAATTCACCCGGCTTTCTTTCAGAGGTATCTATATCAATGCCGATGAACTTGCGGTTTAACTTAGAGGCTGCAATGACTGTTGTCCCGCATCCACAAAATGGGTCTAGAACTAAATCACTCTCATTGCTGGATATTTTGATAATTCGTTCTAGAAGTGCCTCTGGTTTCTGTGTCGGATAACCTGCGTTTTGATAATCTGTAGGGCTGTGAATAGGAGTAACATCAGTCCACCAACTGTTTATCGGCGTGCCTTCTGCTCTTAATCCCTTTTCAGCATATTTGCCTTTTATTTTAGTCCTGCCCCTCTGGACAGTTCCTTCAGAATAAGGCCTATATTGTATGTTAAATACATAATCTTTGCTTTTTGTGTACCTGAAGATAGTATCATGCTTTCGCGGCAAATCCCTTTTAGGGATACCCCCGCCAGCGTAACACCATACTATTTCATTCCTGAAATTCCCAGCTCCAAATATCTCATCCATAATCATTTTCAAATAGTGCGAAGCTCTCCAGTCGCAATGCAAATAAATACTGCCTGTCTTTTTAAGTACATTATGGCAGGCCTGCAGCCTCTCCATCATGTAGTACAAATAGGATGCGAAATCAGGTCTTTGTATGGCTATATGCTTTAACCAGTTAGGGGCATGAAATGATACCCCCTTTTCCTTCCAGAACTGCCTGGAATCTTCAAAAGACACCTCCATAGCTTCGGGGCGCCATTTGCCCTTTTGTATCTTGCCGGTAAAGAAAGGCGGGTCAAGATAAATCAGGTCTACGGCTTCGGGGAGAATATCATGCTTGAGTACGAAGAGACAATCGCCGTGATAAAACGTATTCATAGCTCACTCCTTAAGCTATTTGGCAGTATTATACACTACAGGAGTTTTCAATCAAAGCAAATGTAACCCTCTTAATAATCTCACCTTTTCCTTCCTAAGGGAAGGGTGTCAGGGAAATGGATTTGCCCTCCCTTTACTCCCCCTCAAATTAAAGCAGGTCTTTTACCCTGTTGTACGTATCTTCTGAGCGCCGGACGATTTTACCCACCAGGACCAGCCTGTCTTTATCAAAAACGGCGTAGATGATACGCCAATCCCCAACTCTGATTCTATAAATATTCCCGCGAATCTTTTTAATACCCGGAGACCTTGGATTGATTTTTAAACGGTCTAAGGTTGCATCTATTCTGTTCTGGTCTACGGGAGAGAGTTTGTCGTATTCGCGGTAAGCACGCCTGGTGAGGATAACTTTATACATTTACGTTCTTCAGGCGGTGTAGTTCGTCCAGGCTGATAGCTGACTCTGGATGGGCCTTATAGTAGGCTAGCTCTTCCTCCATGTCCCGAATATCTTCGATATCCTCCCCGTAGGCTGAATTCACCGCTTTGCGAATAAGCTCCGCAATCGAGGTATTGGCTTCAAAAGCGAGTTTTCGCAATCCCTGATGGGTCTCGTCCGGGAGGTAAATCATGGTTCTTTTCATCGGTTACTCCTGTAGGGTGTTTTTATATATCATAGCATATATATGCCACTATGTCAATGCTGAAGGTTATCATTTTCTACTATTTATATCTCCTCACCTCGAACCTGTAAAGCTGCACCGGCTCGTCCGGGCGGATGCCGCCTTTCTGGCGGCAGATGTCTATCTGGTACGCCGCCGTGTCCACGCCTTCAAGGTCGGGCAGGAGCAGTCCCCTTTTCCACCCCGCCTCCACGATTACCCCGTATTTCCTGGAGTCGAGCTGGCTCTCGTCCTCGATAGGCTCGGGCGTGGTGAGCACGTCAACGCTGTAATCCAGGTCTTTAAGCTCGTCCGGTGCGATGGGCGGGAAGCGCGGGTCACGGGTGGCGGAGCTTACGGCGTTGGTGATGATTTCCTGCGCGACGTTCTCCTGCTGCGGCTCGAAGGTGCCGATGCACCCCCGCAGGTCGCCCAGCTTGTGGATGGAGACGAATACGCCGGCTTTTTCCTTCATTTCCGGGGTGAGGTCTTCCGGGGGCGGGGGCGTCTTCCCCTCCCTGACGTACGTTTCCACCGTCTCCTTGGCGAGGGCCGTCAGCGGGTGCAGGCCGCCCTTCTTGAAGATTACGCCGGCGTAGCCGACCACCTCGTTATAGTCCCCGGTGGCGTCGCCGCTGGTCTGGTACTTCACCAGTTCCGCCCCGGTAACGCCGAGCTCTTTGGCGGCGGCGATGAGCGTGACCACGGGACCGTGGGCGCACATGGATATGCGGTGCTTTTTATACCGCCGGGTAAGCTCGTCCTCGTCGAGAGCTATCATGGCTTCCACCGCCATCATGTCCTTCTCCGCGGCGGATGCCTGCGGCTCGCGGTGGGTCATATCGCCGCTGGCGAGGATGACCGCCTCGCGTTTCAGTTCAATAATCGCTTGCGCGATGGCGTGGCCGATTTCCTTGTAGATTTCCGACGGCGCCCCGGCGAGTATCACGGGCACGATGCGCACGCTGGGGTTGATATACTGGAGGAAGGGCACCTGCACCTCGATGGCATGCTCTTCTATGTGGGCGCGGTCGTCCGCCACGGCGTATTCGGATATAGCGACGATTCTCCGCGCCAGTTCCGAATCCACCTCGACGTCGCCGAGCGGCGTCCGCCACATGCCCTCGACCATCACGCTGAACGGCTCGCCCAGTCCGGAATGGGTGGGCCCGATGATGATGAAGGTGTCCTTGAAAACGATCCTGGAGAGCGCCGCCCCGGCGACCGCCCCCGAGTACTGGTATCCGGCGTGGGGCATGAGCAGTCCGACGGCGTCCTCCTTGGGCGCGTCACGGTCGATGAAATTCTTCATCATTGCGTTAATCTCGGAAGCCGAAGCGGGATAGAAATATCCAGCGGCGTAAGGGTTTCTAATCATTTTACCCCTCCTTGCGAGCCGGGCGACCGGAAATTTAGCTCCGCCCCGCAGGACCGGCACTTCGAGCCGTCCAGTCCCGTGACATCCGTCTGGTAGCCGTACCTCCTGACGACAGTCTTGCCGCATGAATAGCACCGGGTACTTTCGCTCTCGTGGCCGGGCACGTTGCCGGCATAGATGAACTTGAGTCCGGCATTGCGGCCAATCTCGCAGGCGCGGTCGATTGTCTCCAGGGGCGTCGAAGGGAGGTGAGTCAGCTGGTGGTGGGGATGGAAGCGGGTCACGTGCCAGGGCGTGAGCTCGCCCAGCTCATCTTTTATCCACGCAGCAATTCCCGTAAGCTGCTTATCATCGTCGTTCAGGGTGGGGACGATATTGGTGACCACCTCGACGTGCATATTCCATTTCTCTTTAGCACGCTTGGTGACATACAGAATCTCACGCCAGCGCGGCACTTCCGGCAGGGCTTTGTAAAATTCGTCGGTAAATCCCTTGATATCGACCCTCCACGCGTCCAGATAGGGGCCGATGGTGTCCAGTGCGTCGGGGGTGGCGTAGCCGTTGGTGACGTAGACGGTATAGAGCCCGTTTTCTTTGGCGAGCTTCGCCGAATCGAGGGTATGCTCGAACCAGATGGTGGGCTCGTTGTAAGTCCAGGCGATGCCGCTACATTCGTACTGCTTCGCCAGTTCGATGGAATTTTCCGGCGAGAGTTCGCGGCAGCCATGCAGCAGCGAGGAGCTATCGGCGGTGGAGATTTCCCAGTTCTGGCAGTGCCTGCAGTGGAAATTGCAGCCCAGCGTGCCGAGCGAGAAACACAGCGTGCCGGGGTAGAAGTGGAACAGGGGCTTCTTCTCGATGTGGTCGGCGGCGACGGACGATACCCGGCCGTAGTTAAGGTTGAAGAGGGCGCCACCCTGATTCTGATACATGCCGCAGACGCCGTACATATCCGGATTTATCCGGCAGCGCCACTGGCAGGTATGGCATTTTACCCTCGAGTCCGGCAGTTTTTCGTACAGCAAGGCTTCGTGCATAGCCCGGCTCCCCCCGCACCTTACCC
>JAFGPF010000049.1 GCA_016926115.1 Dehalococcoidales bacterium
ACCCACCAGATTAGGGTGCACCTGGGGGCTATCGGCTTCCCGGTCGTAGGGGATGCCGCCTACGGCGTAAAGTCCCCCCATCTGGCGCGCCAGTTCCTCCACGCCGCCAGACTCGGCTTCAAGCTGCCCTCAACCGGCGAGTACGTGGAATTCGAGTCCCCCCTCCCCCCCGATTTAGATAGGGCGCTCAAAGAAATAGCGTAGCGATTTTTACCTCCACCCCCCTCGGGTCTTATATTCCCACCCAAATCACCCTTGTATCACCTGCGGCTTACCCCATAGTTGAAAAGCACTCTACCTTGATGGAAGAGGGCAGGGTGAGGGTGATGTTTTCTCTGTCCTTTCGGGTATTAGCGTCTCCCTTTCGTAAAGGGAGATAAGAGAGGGTTTTTCACTTACTACCCTGCTTGAGTTCAATAACACGTTGCACTATACTTGGGCTGAAGGAGAACGAAACATTGTCCCTCGATTTAACCAAGGTAGCGGCGCAGGTCGGCGCCATGATTTCCGGCCTGATTAACTCCCGCGCGGAACGTGAAAAACGCCTCAAATTCGCCCTGGAAACCATCGGCAGCCCGGCTATCGACCTCGAAGCCCTGAAGAAGAAATGCGCCGCCGCAAAAACGACCTGGCTGGTGGCGGAACTGGTGGACGGACTGGCTCAGAGTTATCCGCCGCCCCCCACCCCCGCCGACTTTACCGTCATGGGCAGCGACGGCTCCCACATAGACGTAGACCGCCATCATTCCACGCGCTGCTATCTGATTAATATAGGATCGGTGGTCCTCACCTACGGCAGCCGGCCGGACGCGTCCCTCTCAAGCACTCCCCGCCTCTACTCCGACGATAAAGACCTGGTGATTACGCCGCCGGGAGGCGGGCGCGAGCAGCCGGTGGAGGGGACGGTCCTCGGCATCAAGCGTTCCGTGGACGAATGCGGCAGGCTGGCGGAACTTGCCGCCGGACTACCCGCCGGCAGCCGATGCCTAGCGCTGCTCGACGGCACGCTGATTCTCTGGGGACTGGAGGGCTACCCGGAGTTCGTTACCGATGTCCTCCTGAACAACGGCCTGCTGAAATACTTCGACGCCATGAGGAAGCTCAACGTAGAAAGTAATATCGCCCTCGCCAGCTACATCAGCTTCCCCCGCAGCACGGACGTCGTCAACGTGCTGCGAGTGGCCGTCTGCCCCAATGACATTCCCGACTGCGACCGCGATTGCCCACCGGGGAAAGAGCGGGACTGCGAGGCGGTGGCCGGCGTGCGCGACCGCGATATATTCATCAACCTGTTGGAAAACGGGGAACGTTCGGCGCTGTTTATCAGTCCTTCGAAGATAGTCAAAGAGCGGTACGGCGAGCACCGCGTCTACTTTTTTTACGTGAGGGTCGGCGACGAGATAGCCAGAATAGAAATACCGCAGTGGGTGGCGCAGAGCGAGTCTTTGCTCGACTTGACCCAAGCCCTGGTGCTCGACCAGTGCCGCCGCGGGCACGGCTATCCGGTCGTCCTCTCCGAATCCCACGAGCAGGCGGTGGTCACCGGGGCGGATAGAGAAAACTTCTGGGAACTGGTAGAATCGTCACTGATTGAAGAGCACATCCCGGGTTCGGGTTCCGCCAAGAGCCTGAGTAAAAGGACGAGATGGGTATAACTTCCTTTCACGTCATTCCGGCGAAAGCCGGAATCCAGTACCCCCGCCCTGTCATTCTGAGCGAAGCGAAGAATCCAGGGGAGGGGAAAAGGGGAGGATATAGTAATTAAGGATGAGGTGGGTGTGATGGAAACTCAAAACTTAAAAGTCAAAACCACAATTCAAAAATAAAAAATAGGGTGGAATGTTGAAGATAAAGTGATGAAAAACCTGTTATCGTCTCCCTTTTGTAAAGGGAGATGGAGAGGGTTTTTACCCAAACGTCATTCCGGCGAAAGCCGGAATCCGGTACCCCCGCCCTGTCATTCTGAGCGAAGCGAAGAATCCAGGGGAGGAGGGAAGGTCTGGATTCCCCTGTCAAGCCGGGAATGACATTGTTGAATAATCGAAAGGTGATATAATGACCGCACTAACGAGCCAGAAAGTAAAGACCCTGATGAAAGAACACGGCATGAGCCTGGTCGGTATAGCGTCCGTCGACCGCTTTGAAGGGGCCCCGCCGGGACACGGTCCCCTCGACCTCTTGCCGCGGGCGAAATCCGTCGTCGTGGGCGGCGTCAGAATACCCGACCCCGTCGTGGACTACGACGAGTACCATATCAAGATGACCGAGATGTCGCCGGAGATGGGCATCCATGCCAACATGGAGAACTTCTACATGCTGATGGGGCATTACACCGAGGACATGATACTCAACGTGGCCGCTGTGAAGCTGGCTAATTACCTGGAAATCAACCACGGCATGCGCTCTCTGCCCACCCCCAATACCCAGCATACCGGACTGGGACACCCCGTCATGGAAGCGCCGCTGTGCTTTTTCTCGCAGCGCCATGCGGCGGTACGCGCCGGACTGGGCGAGTTCGGGTTCAGCGGCCTGGTCATCACGCCGCAGTACGGACCCCGCGTAAGGTACGTTTCCGTCATCACCGAGGCCGAGCTTGAACCCGACCCCTTGCTGACGGAGAAGGTGTGCATGAGGGGCAAATGCGGCGGGGAGGCGGGCCCCATGTGCCAGCAGAAATGCTCGAAGAACGCCCTGAAGCTGCGCCCGGACGCCGACCTCGACTCTATATTCATCGATAGCCCGGTCACCTTTGAGCGGTTTAAATGTATAAATTTAAACACCACCCAGGGACTGTTCGGTTGCACGTTCATCGGCACCTGCCTGCGCGCCTGCCCTGTCGGGCAGCAGGTAACTAATCGGAGATAAAGTATACAAGGAGGCACAATAATGGGTAGTAAAGGCAGAAAAAACGTCAAGAAACCCAAGCAGGACAAGGGTAAAAAGGGAGAGGGCAAGAAGAAATAGAGCGGGTAAACCCTAAGCATAAATATCTAAATTTACGTTGTCATTGCGAGGGAGTGTAAGCGACCGTGGCAATCTCAAACACGGGCATCGGGATTGCCGCGCTTCGTTCGCAATGACGCAGACTTAGAGTATAATACAAGGTGAAGGAGTTTCCTTAAAGCCCAAAAGGGGGTGAGGTTCAATAAATAACCAGCCGTCTAACAAAATCGCGGAAGTAATCGAGGCCAGCACGGCGCAGTTCGCCGCCCAGTGCTACCAGCTTTACGAAATACCGCCCCTCGGCAGCCTGGTTAAGACCGGCGATATCTACGGCATCGTCGCCGAAGCGACTACCGAAAGTCTGGATACGGGCAGAAAGCCCATTGCCCGCGGCAAAGACGAAGCCTCGGAGGAAGCCGTGTACCAGTCCAGTCCCCAATTGACAAAGCTGCTCCGCAGCGAGTTCACGGCGGTGGTGGCGGGGCACAGGGACGGGGACAATCTTTACCGGTACCTGCCCCCGCAGCCCGCCCGCATCCACGGCTTCGTATACTTATGTCAACCAGACGAAGTGAAGGAGTTCGGCAAATCGTTCGACTTTCTCAACATCCTGATTAACACCGCCCTGCCCGTCCCCACCGAGGAGTTAATCGCCGCCGCCCTGCGCCAGATGAGTCAAGCCCACGACGACTCCCATGCCTTCCTGGTGGCGGCGGGCAAGGAGCTTGCCGCCCTCTTGAGCAACGACTATATCCGGCTGAAAAATATATTGGGGAGGCTCCGGTAATATTGCGACAAAATCATGTTGCGCCCCGGGCTTTTTAGGTTCATTATTATAGTAGATTGTCCCTGCAAAACGTAGTATTGGCAGAAAAGGATTGGTTTTAGCCGGTTTACCATAAAACGAAAAACGAATACCCGGATTTTGAAGCTGACTTAACATATAACCAAAAACGAATACCTGAAGCTAATTACACTCGAAATAAAATAAAATTTTGAAAAACGAAAAACGAATCCATTGTTTTCAACCCGGGGTATAGCTGATGAATCAGGAAAATAGCCGGAAACTCGGCATCGTGACCGAAGCCTCGCTGGAAAAAGGCGTGGATGTACGCCTGGACAGCCCCGTCTCCGTGGAAGACATGGTGGTAGGCCGCTACGTCACCATCGAAGGCCGGAAACGCCGCTTCTTCGGCATGATTACGGACGTATCTCTCGGCGTGACCGACCCCCGCCTCTCCATCTCCCCACCCGATGTCGCCGACCCCTTTATCGCCGAGGTCCTCACCGGCACCAGCACCTTCGGGACGATACACGTCACTCCCATGCTCACCATCGGCGGCGACGCCGAAAGCATGCTGGAAGGCCCCCAGCCCGTCAAGACAATCCCGGGGCATTTCTCCACCGTCAACCTCGCCTCGGAACGCGATATGGAGATAGTCTTCGGGCAGGAAGACCCGCAGCGGTTCAACATCGGCAATCCGCTGGATATGGAGCTCAAGCTCTGCCTCAACCTGGTGGAATTCGTCAAGCGCTCCAACGGCATCTTCGGCAAGAGCGGCACCGGCAAGACCTTCCTCACCCGCATTCTGCTCATCGGCATGCTCCAGAAGAGCCGGGCCGTCAATTTAATCTTCGATATGCACAACGAGTACGGCTGGCAGGGCACGTCGGAAAGCGGCCCGCCCGTCAAGGGCCTCAAGCAGCTGTTCCAGTCGAAGGTCGCCGTCTTTACCCTCGACGAGGAAAACTCCCGACGGCGCGGCGTCAGCACCGACTTCGTGGTGAGGGTGGGCTACGACGAGATTGAACCGGAAGACATCAGCCTGCTGCGCCAGACGTTGAACCTCACCGAGCAGGCGGTCGAGGCGGTCTACCAG
>JAFGPF010000050.1 GCA_016926115.1 Dehalococcoidales bacterium
ACTCAAGGAAGATGTCATGAAGAATGCCGAGAAGGCGGGGATAGAACTCGATTGGGAGCAGTTTACGCCTCTGACCAGCTATTTCCCCCCGCAGGTAGGTAAGGAGCTTTCCGGGGAATATGACTTCTACTGCTTCTCCTACCGCGATATCCTCCACAACGGCACTTATACCATGGAGATGCCCTGGCTCGACGAGGTCAGCCGCCTTAATC
This sequence comes from Dehalococcoidales bacterium, assembly GCA_016926115.1. Next base: position 213 of record JAFGPF010000050.1, read on the forward strand.
CCTACACCTACAACATCACCATGAACACGCAGGCTGCCAAAGAGAAAGGCCTCAAGGACGGCGACCTTATCTGCCTCGAATCACCCTACGGGCGTAAAACCACCGGCACCCTGAAGACTATGCAGGGACAGCATCCTAAAACGGTGGCGATATCCGCCTGCTCCGGCGCCTGGGCAAAGGGAGCGCCGATAGCTTATGGTAAAGGCACCAACTTCAACATCCTGCTGGAGTCAGACTTCAAGCACGCTTGCCCGGTGTGCTGGAGCCAGGAGACGGCATCAACGGTTAAGGTTTATAAGATTGACCACAGAATAGAATACGATGGTGCAGGAGGTGACAAGCTATGAGATGGGGAATGGCAATTGAACAGAAAAGATGCGTAGGTTGTTATGAGTGCGTCCTTGCCTGTAAGGCGGAGCACTTCCTGCCGCCCGAGATTTTCTGGAACAGGTTATTGATAGGGGAGAGTGGTAAGTACCCGGCGGTAACCAAGCTCATCTACTCGGTACGCTGTAATCACTGCGCCGACCCTGCCTGTGTTAAGGTATGCCCCACCGGGGCTACCCAGCAGCGGGAAGACGGCATCGTCTGGGTGGACGAGGACAAATGCGTCGGCTGCCGGTACTGCATGATTGCCTGTCCTTACCAGATGCGCTCGATGTATGAAGACGGCAAATCGCAGTACTTCCCGGGTCAGGAACTGACTGAACATGAGAAAGTCGGTAAGGAACTCTATCCCCACCAGCCCGGCGTTGTGCAGAAATGTGTCTTCTGCAAGGAGAAAATAGATGCCGGTATAGCCGCGGGTTTAACCCCCGGCGTCGACCGTGAAGCGACTCCCGCCTGCGTTATCAGCTGTCCGACTAAAGCGATACACTTTGGCGACCTGGATGACCCCAATAGCGAGATAAACCGGGTAATCAAGGAAAAACATGGTCATCCTTTCCATCCCGAGTTTGACACAGACCCGTCGATTTACTACATCGACTAACCAAGTAAATAAAGTGGAGGCATAAGGAAATGAGTCAAGTAAAACCATATGATTTCATGGTAAAAGCCCAGCAGCAGAAAGACTGGATTGACGGTCGCGGTAACTTTATTGCCTTTGCGTTTTTCCTGGGAGGCATCAGCGGCGGGCTGTATATGGCTTCTGCGTACTTTGACAGCCTGCTGGGGATGTTCGTGGCCTGGCTGCTCTCCCTGCTGATGGGTGTGTCTTACATGCTGCACCTCAGCCACCCCATGCGGTTCTGGCGGATGTTCATGAAGCCCGGGACGTCGTGGATTGCGCGCGGTTTCATCTTCATCTGGTTGTTCATCGGTTTCACCACAATACAGCTTATCCTCTCACAGTGGGCGCCGGAGGCAACCGCCGCCATTACCACGCTTAAAGTGCTGGCGGGCATATTCGCCTTTGCGCAGTCGATTTATACCGGCTTCGCCGTCAGCTATGTCAGTGCCATCAAGGTATGGAATTCCGCCATTGTCCCGGTACTGTTCGTTACCTGCGGACTCACCGGCGGACTGGCAATACTCCTTGCAATCACCATGGCAGGCGACGGTACCCAGCTGGTAATGCTTGAGAACGTTATCCGCGTGGTGCTGATTGCTTTGGCGATAATCATCGGTGTTTACCTGTGGAACACCACCTACAGCAGTTCGGGGGCGAGCGACGCCATCAAGCGTCTCATCGGCGGCAGTCTTGCCCCGCTCTTCTGGGTCGGTGTTTTCCTGTTCGGCATCGCCATCCCGATTGTTATCTCCATCACCACCTACTTCGTCGGTGAGGCTTCTTCCGGACTGCTGATTACCGCTATTGTCAGCGAGATAATCGGCGGACTGGCATTGAGGTTCGCCATCCTGAAGGCGGGCATGTACACCCCGCTCCTGCCGGTAGATTAATAACGTATAGAAGAACAGACTGGAGAGCCATCGCGGCGGAAACGCCCGGTGGCTCTCTTTTTGAAGATAGGGGACCAGGGGGCGGGGTAATCTCGATTCGTTATTCGTTTATAAAAATTTTTTATTTTTCCGTAGCTAATCAGCTACGATTATTCGTTTTTCGTTATATGTCAAGTCAGCTTCATTTCCGGGGTATTCGTTTTTATTCGTTTTTTCAAGTTGCTCAACGTATATGACGCCGGGTGTAAAGGTCTTCATCCCTGTTTACTTTAAACCAGATACCGGATACAGGCAAGGGGATTTTGTCGCGCGCAGGCAGGGTGAATGGTATTCGGTTTATTCATTGGGGTATAATTATTTCAAACTCCGGGGGAGGGGGACTGCATGCCCTCTGGAACTGATATATACATCGGCACATCCGGCTGGTCTTACCCCAAGGGGGAGGGCACCTGGAAGGGCTATTTCTATCCCTCCGGCAAGATAAACGAGCTGGAATATTACAGCCGATTCTTCAACACCGTGGAGATAAACAGCTCCTTCTACCGTCCGCCCAACCCGGGTTACGTTTATAACTGGGCGCGGCGCGTGCCGGGGGGATTTCTCTTTTCCGTCAAGCTCTGGCAGAAGTTCACCCACCCCAAGATGTATAAAGAAGCGTACGGGGAGGAGGCGGTGATTTCACAGCAGGACGTCGACGACTTTAGCCGCAGCCTGGAGCCGCTGGTAAAGACCGGCAAGCTGGGGGTTTTGCTGGCGCAGTTCCCGCCCAGCTTTAAGAACGACGACTACGGACGGCAGATACTCGGCGCGCTGGCGGGGACCTTCGGGGAGTACCCGCTTGCCGTGGAGCTGCGGCACCGCAGCTGGAGCGACGATGCTACCACCGCAAAGTTCCTGCGGGAGCATAATATCGCCTGGGTGCAGATAGACGAGCCTAAATTCCAGTCGTCGGTGGCGGCGGACATACCACTTACAGCAGATACCGCCTATTTCCGCTTTCACGGACGTAACGCCAAGGAATGGTGGACGGGCGACAGCGAGACGCGCTACCGTTACCTTTACTCTCCCGAGGAAATAGCCGGACTTGCCGATAAGGTGAAAGAAGCCGGCGAGAAGGTAAAAACGCTCTTCGCTTTCTTCAATAACCACTGGCAGGCTTACGCACCTCGGAACGCCAACGATTTGAAGAAGGCTTTGCAACTGCCGTTCCAGGAGATACCGGTGAATCTGGAAAACATCATGGGCATGGACGATACAGAAAGTGAGGAAAGCGCCGGGAAACGGAGGACGGTGTGAAGCTCGGAATCGTCTTGTTGGTCATTGGGCTGGCGGGTACCGTCCTGTTCCTGGCGGCGGCTGTCGAGGTCGGAAACTGGAGCCTTTATCAAAATAGCCCCTGGACGCTCGTCGCCGGCGGGGCATTCTTCGTTATTTTTATTGTCGGTCTGTACCGTTTCCGGAAGGTGATGAGGAAGATAGGAGAGGAACGGCGCCGTCGCTGGTAGTCGTTATCTGCTAAAATAAAGGCAAAGAAAGTGCCGGGTAACCATGCTTGAAGAACTGTCGGTAAAAGATTTCGGCATCATTGAGTCCATCGACTGGAGGCCGTCGCCGGGATTGAACGTCATCACCGGCGAGACCGGCGCCGGCAAGTCGCTGGTGGTGGACGCCGTGGAAGCCCTGCTGTCCGGGCAGATTCAGGAGGAGGATATCCGCCACGGCTCGGACGAAGCGCGGGTGGAGGGGGTTTTCCACATCGCCAGCAGCGACAGGGAAGAAGTCCTCCGCGGGCTGCTGGAGGAGAAGGGACTGCAAGCCGATGAAGATACCCTGCTGCTTGCCTGCGATTTCCGGCGGCAGGGACGCACGACTCCAAGGGTGAACCGGCAGGCGGTATCGCGGGCGCTGCTGCGGGACATCGGCGCGACGCTGGTGGACATCCACGGGCAGAGCCAGCACCTTTCGCTGCTGAACAAAGACCGCCACCTGGACTTCCTGGACGCCTGCGCCCATACGTTGGCGCTCCGGCACGAGTTCGGCGCCAGGGTAACGGAACTCCACCAGATAGAGCGCGATATCAAGGCGCTTACCCGCGACGAGCAGGAACTGGCGCGGCAGAAAGAGCTGCTCGCTTTCCAAATCGACGAAATAGAAAAGGCGGAGCCGAGGGAAGGGGAGGAGGAAGAACTGGGCAGGGAACTTACCCTCCTGACCTCCGCGGAAAAACTGAAAGCGGCTGCTTATGAAATCTACCGGATTATCTACAGCGACGATTCCGTGTCCGATTCGTCCGCGGCGGTGGACCGGGCCAACGAGGCCCTTCCCGTGCTCAGGAACGCCGTCGAAGTCGACCCTTCTTTACAGTCGAAACTCGGCTATCTCGAGGAGATAGTCAGCGGGCTGGAAGAACTGGCGCGGGAAATCCGCGCCTACGGGGATAATCTCGATTACGACCCGGCGCGCCTCGAAGAAGTGCAGAATCGACTGGAGCTTCTCCGGACACTCAAGAGGAAGTACGGGGGCACTATCGGGGCGGTGCTGGACTACCTGGCTAAGGCCGGTGTGGAACTGGAAGGGCTGACATCATCAAAAGAACGGCGCGAGCAGCTTGAGGAAAAACGGGAGAGCTTGAAGAAGGAAATGGGCGGGCTCGCCGCGCGGCTGTCCGGGGAACGCGTGCGGGCGGCGGAAAAACTCGCCGCCGCCGTGAAGAAAGAACTTGCCGACCTCTCCATGGCACAGGTGGAGTTCGACGTCTCCATATCGCGGGAACCAGCCCCGGAGGGCATATCGATGCCCGACGGCGCAAACTACCGGTTCGATTCGTCCGGTGTGGACGACGTCGTGTTCATCGCCTCGACCAATCCCGGCGAGCCCATGAAACCGCTGGACAGGATTGCCTCCACCGGCGAAATCTCGCGCTTCATGCTGGCGCTGAAAAGCGCCCTGGCGGAGGCGGACACGATACCGGTGCTGATTTTCGACGAGGTAGATATCGGCGTGGGCGGACGCAGCGGCGAGGTTATCGGGAGGAAGCTCTGGAACCTCTCCCGCAGCCACCAGGTAATCTGCGTGACCCACCTGCCCCAGATAGCCGCTTTCGCCGACGCCCACTTCAGCGTCAGCAAAAAGGCCGCCGGCGAACGCACCGTCAGCACGCTGGAAACCCTCGATGGAGATGCTCATTTGAAGGAACTGGCGGTCATGATATCCGGGCCCCGTTACACGGATACCGCCCTTAATGCCGCCGGGGAACTTATGGAAAAGGCCGATGACTGGAAGAAGAAATCCGATTGATAAAGGTCATTTTGGAGGTGGATTATGAAGGACAACGGGCAGCGTAAAATTATAGATATATGGCCGGTAATTCAGGAAGACTTTAAGAAGTTCATGTCAGACCGCCCCGGATGCTTCGTGGAAACGCTGGAAAACGCCCGTAATGTAAAGGGGAACAAGGGCTGACAGGACGTCGAGAGGGTGATACACATCCTCCAGTTTCTCCGGGACACGGAACTGGAATACTGATAGCAGGCTGCGGGGAGTATGAATCCCCGCAACGTTTTAGTCTTCCCGGTTCTTTAACTCCGACCCGCCGCTCAAGTCCAGTTCCCCCAGCGTGGGGCTGCCGGAGTACTCCAGTAAAGAAGCGCCGCTGAGAGAAATGTCCAGCCGGCCGTTGACGTTCAGATTGCCGTCGCTGGCGCCACTGAAATCGATATCGGCGTCGTTGGCGTTAAAGTGCTCCAGGTCTGCCTGGCTGGCTCCCGAGGCGTCTATTTTTATGTCCCCGCCGGAACCGGTGAGTTCCATTTCGCTTGCGCCGGAAAGCGTGAACTCGCAGCTTGTCGCCACCAGGTTCCCGGTCAGCTCGCTCGCCCCGGAGAGTTCGCCCTCGAAGTTGCCTGTTTCCAGTTCCATATAAAGCTCGCTGGCTCCGGATAGCGACAGGTCGAAGTCGTCGGAAGAACTGAATCCGGTGACGTTGCCTTCGGTCGCCCCGGTAAGATGCAGTCCCGTTAACCGGGGCATGGTTATCTTCACTCTGGGCGAACGGAGGAAATGAAAGAAAAAGGTATCCATTCCGATTTCCAGCTTTCCCCCCGTTTTGGTGACTTCGATATGGTCGAAGGCGTTTTCACCGGCGCTGATGGAAATGCGGTACGTTTCCGCGGGGGTTATCTCCACGCTAAATGCGTGCCCCACCTCGACGACGGTGAAATCGGTGTAGTCGTAATCCCGGGTGCCAACGGGGCCGGCTTCCTTTTTAATTATCGCCGCCGAGCATCCTGACAACAGGACTGCTGCTATCAATAATACGGTTACAGCGATTGCTACAATTGACTTCTTCATTTTCATCCTCCCGGATTTGAGTTTGTTCTAACAGGTAAACTCCTTTAGGCCGCCCATAAGAAGCACACTAATAATGCTGCCAATACGATAGCGGCGATGATTACCGGAAGTGCAAATACTAATAAGGCTTTCTTCATATTAAACCTCCCGGACCACGGTTTTATTCGCGTACGAGCATAACTTTTGCCCAGCCGGCGTGCAGCTTTCCGGCGGCTTTGACCAGGTGCATGGTGGCAGTCAGCAGCAGGATGCCGCCGATGACCGTGAAGGGCATCACCCAGCCCGCCAGGTAGTAGTATGCATCGTAGTTTACGCTTATGGGTATATTGAAACCGAACTGTGTGATGGGGAGAACGATGCCCCACAGTGAGAGGGATACCAGGGTGACGGTTACCGTGAAGTAGATGATACCCAGCGGCATCTGTAATACCATGTAGACGATTGCCGTCCAGGTATGGCGGGATATGAGCATGTTCTTGATTTTCTGCCACCACCCTATGTCACTGCGTGAGAACAGCGGTCTCCGCGGCATCCTGACGCCCAGCAGGGCCTCCACGATACGCCCCTCCACGAGGGCGACGCCCCTTACGGACAGCAGGAACAGCCCGGCGACGAGCACGCCGATAATCAACACCAGCAGACCGGCGGACAACGATAATCCGGTGACCGCCCAGGTGAAGTAGATGATGCCGGTGCCCAGCGCGAATATCAGGTAAAGCAGCGCTCCCCAGGCGCGGATATCGGCGAAGATGCCGAAGAACTTCAGGTAGAACGGGCGGGTGTCCGGCGGCGCCGCGACGGCGACTTCTTTGACCTCATCCGGTTCTTTTTCCTTATAGGCGGGGCGGGTAAAGGCGGGGGGAGTGCGGGATTCGATTTCTTTATAGGCGGCGGCGACCTCGGTGGGGCTGCCGTATTTCTCCACGACGGCGGCCAGGGCATCGGCCGGTGATGTCCGGGGGTCGGCTTCCAGGGCGCTGTCCAGTCCCGTCCTCAGATGTTCCTCGGCATCGGACAGGGCGTCCTGGATGGTGGCGCGGTCGCTGCCGGCTAACTCCTTCTTCAGTTCCGACAGGTATTTCTCGATTCCGTTATTCATCATCCCCTCCTTTAAGAATGGCATCGACGAATTCTCTTGTCTGATGCCATATTTCTATCCATTTGACCAAGGTCGAGCGGCCGTATTCGGTGATTTTATAGTAGCGGCGCGGCGGTCCGGATACAGAAGGCTCGACCTCGCTCTCCAGCAGGCCGGTGCTTTCCAGCGACCGCAAGACCGGGTATAGCGCGCCCTGCTTCATGATGTCCACGTTTTCAGTCTGCGCTTCGATGAGCCTGGCAATCTGGTAGCCGTACATGGGACTCTCGGCTTTGTCCAGGACGCTCAGGAGCACGAGAGACGATGTGCCACCGTTCAATTCCTTCTGGAATTTTTTAATGGCTTCGTTTATTTCATCCAAGTTACCACCCCCACCGCAGGATTATCGCGTAAGCCGTGCCGCTGCGGATTTGTTAACTTATTAACCTGTTAATGCTGTTAAATTAATACTAGTGATAAGTTAATAATAATGATAATTATACAATAAGTCAAATTGGGGGAAACGGGTGGGAGACGTAAGAAATATGTAGAGGGAAAACTAGAGGTAAAGGACTATATATTATTTGTGAATAAATATAAAATACTGCTAAATGCTTGCATTATTCAACACTTGCCGTAATCCGGGCTTAACGGACACTCCTTCTGAGTTATGGCAGGCGGGAGCTTCGGTGGGTAAAGCGCGCTCGTATCATTCTCTGCTTCACCCGCAGGTTTCTACCTCACCCCCTGTGTCCCCCTCTCCTTTAAAGGAGAGGGGGAGTTATTGAGGAAGAGGGTCTACGCCCCTCTTAGACGCCCCGTTCTACATTCAGGCTACTTCAACCATAATTTACCTCTCATCACCAAAGTCTCTCTCTAACTGTCTTTCCCGTTTTCATGCGGAATCCCGTATTAATGAAGTGAATCAGGACTTTATAAAAGGGAGACGACCCATTGTGCAAGAAGGATTGAGGGGGATTTTATGCCCCGGGGGAGTGCGCAGCGAGAGAGGGATTGGGGAACGTTATGCCTGCAGGGCTTTCCTGCCGGTTACCTGCTGCTTTTTGTACCATTTTCCCACGGCGCTAACGACGTCCCTGGGGGAATCGAATACCCTGAGTAAATCGAAGTCTTCTTCGGAGATGGCGCCGCAGTCCAGCACCGTCGCCTTCAACCAGTCGATGAAGCCGCGCCAGTATTTGGTGGAGAAAAGTATGACCGGGAAGGGTTTTATCTTTTCCGTCTGTATGAGCGTCAGCACCTCGGTGACCTCGTCCAGCGTGCCCAGTCCGCCCGGCATGATGATGAAGGCGGTGGCGTATTTAACGAGCATGACCTTGCGCACGAAGAAGTGATGGAAGGTGATGCTCCGGGTAGCGAAGTCGTTGCAGACCTGCTCCTGGGGCAGCTTGATGTTCAAGCCTATTGACTTAACTCCAGCGCGATTCGCCCCTTTGTTGGCGGCTTCCATGACGCCGGGCCCGCCGCCGGTCATGATATTGAAGCCCGCTTTACCGAGTAAATAGGCTATTTCCTCGGCCTGGGTGTATAATTCTTCATCGGGCTGGAGGCGGGCGGAACCGTATACCGTTACCGCCGGCTCGATATCGGCAAGGCTGTCGAAACCCTCCACCAACTCCCCGATGATGCGGAACATCCGCCAGGACTCTTCTTTTTCAAGTTTATTGATTTCATATTCGTCATGCATGGCTGTCCTCCATGATTAACGCCTTTATTCCAGCCTTACCCTGGTGTTATACGCCGGCACCGATGTCTCGTAGCCGGTCTTTTGATGTAGAAACGTGCTGAAAGCCTCGGCGGCTTTTTTCTCCCCGTGGGTAATGAAGACATGCTTCGGGTTTGCCGTCAGTTTGGAGAGCCATTTCAGGAGGTCGTCCCGGTCCGCATGTGCCGAAAAACCGAATATCTGGGCAATCCGGGCGCGGATGGTGCGCGGCACGCCGTAGATTCTCGCGCTCCTGGCACCGTTGACGATATGCCTGCCAAGGGTGCCTTCCGCCTGGTAGCCGATGAACAGAATCGTGTTTTCCGGCTGCGAGATATTGTTGACGAGGTGGTGCTTTATCCTGCCGCCGGTGCACATCCCGGAACCGGCGATAATCATCACCGTTTCCTTGATGTAGTTCAACTTCTTGGATTCCTCCGCGGACTCCACCATAGTCAGGCCGGAAAAATCGAACGGCGACTGCCGGTTTTTCAGCAGCGCCTTCATCTCCCGGTCGAAAAGCTCGTGGTAGCGCTTGAATACCTCGGTGATTCTTATCGCCATCGGGCTGTCCAGGTATACCTTGAGGTCCGGTATGCGCTTTTCTATTTTAAGGATGTTGAGATAGTACATGATTTCCTGGGCGCGCTGGAGAGCGAAGCTGGGGACGATGATTTTACCGCCGACGTTGAAGGCGGTGTTCACTATTTCCGCGAGGTCGTCGTCGATTTCCTTTGAGCCCTCATGCTGGCGGTCGCCGTAGGTGGACTCCATGATGATGTAGTCCGTCCGGCGGAAGAAGCTGGGGTCTTCCAGCATGGGGCGGTCCCACCTGCCGATATCCCCGGAGAAGACGATGCTCCTCTTTTCTTCTCCCTGGCTGATGACCACCTTTATCATCGCCGAGCCCAGCACGTGACCGGCATCGTGAAAGGTGGCTACGATGCCGTCACCGATGTTTACCGGCTCGTCGTATTCCACCGTATCGAACAGCGGTAGCGTCGCCTCGGCGTCAGCGATTGTGTAGAGGGGGACTTCGGGATAGGGCCCCTGCCTGCCTTCCCGCAGGTGTCTCTTTTTCTTATAAGCGGCGTCTTCTTCCTGTATCTTGGCCGAATCGAGCAGGATGATTCTGGTGATATCGGCGGTGGCGGGGGTGCAGATGATTCTGCCCCTGAACCCCTCCTTTACCAGCTTTGGTAGCAGGCCGCAGTGGTCTAGGTGGGCGTGGGTCAGCAGGACGGCGTCGAGTTCCTGCGGCGGGACTTTGAACGGGTCCCAGTTCCGGTGCTGGAACTTCCTTTCCTGGTAAAGGCCGCAGTCTACCAGCATTTTTACGCCGTTCGCCTCTACCAGGTACCGGGAACCGGTCACGCCGCGGGTCGCCCCCATGAAAGTCAGCTTGATATCCATCATATTTCTCCTTGCTGATTATTATCATACACCTGCAAGCGTCATGACGCCAGCCTGCCGTGATTATGGACTGAACGGCGAGTTATTTTGTATGATTGAATATGTAATGCCTAATATCATAGATATAGTCCTGCCCGCATTCTTCGTAATCTTCATTGGATATCTGGTGGGCAGGTTCACTAAAATCAGCATGGCTCCGGTGGTGGATATCACTATTTATATCGCCGTACCCGCCCTGGTATTTGTTTCCCTGCTGAATAAAGAGATAATCCTCCTTGATGCCGCCAAGATGTGGGCTTCTTCCCTTATCATCATGTTCGGATGTATGGGGGTTGCCTGGGTCGTATTCAAGCTCATCAGGCAGAGGCATTCCGGTCTTTATATGCCGATATCGATGATGAACACGGTCAACATACCCTTCCCGGTGATATATCTGGCGTACGGGGCGGAGGGGATGGTGGGAGCCACGTTGTTCTACATCCCCAACGTTATCATGATGTACACGCTCGGCATATATATCATGGCCGGGAAACACTGGAAAGAGAATGTAAGAGAGGTACTCCGGCAGCCGGTGGTCTATGCCGCGATTATCGGCTTGCTGCTGAATTTCCTGAATGTCAGGGTCCCCGACCTGGTAATCAACTCCCTGGACCTTCTATCCCTGATGGCGATACCCCTGGTTTTAATCGTGCTGGGATATAATCTCGCCAGTGTAAAAATCGCCTCTTTCCCCACGACGTTGCTGTCCTGCTTTCTGCGCATGGGGGTGGGACTGGCGCTGGGGTTGGCAGTCGTCAACGTGCTCGATATTACCGGCATATTCCGTTCCGTGGTTATCCTGGACTCGGCGATGCCGGCGGCGGCGGCTTCGTCCATACTGGCTACCAAGTACCACAATGAGGCGGAGATGGTTTCCAGCGTGGTATTCTTTACCACGGTCATCAGCCTGGTCAGCATCTCCTTCCTGCTGTACTGGCTCGGGTAAAACCATCATAAATATC
>JAFGPF010000005.1 GCA_016926115.1 Dehalococcoidales bacterium
CGCGGCGGTACGCTGGGCGAGATGCACGCCAGGAAGATATGCCGCGTCATGGACCTCGCCATGAAGATGAAGGTACCCATGGTCGGATTTATCGACAGCGGCGGGGCGCGCATCCAGGAGGGCATCAACGCCCTCGACGGCTACGGTAATATCTTCTTCCGCAACTCCTGCGCCTCGGGCGTCATCCCGCAGATATCCGCCGTCATGGGTCCGGCGGCGGGGGGCGCCGTCTACTCTCCGGCCATGACGGACTTCGTTTTCATGGTGAAAAAGACCAGCTACATGTTCATCACGGGACCGGGTGTGGTCAAGAGCGTCACCGGCGAGGAAATCGGCAACGACGAGCTGGGCGGCGCGCTGACGCACAGCACTAAAAGCGGCGTCACGCAGTTCGCCTGCGACAGCGACGAGCAGGCAATCGGCGAAATCAAGACGCTGCTGGGCTACCTGCCCCTGAACAACGAGGAAAAACCGCCCTATATTAAGTCGAAAGATTCGCCCGACCGCGCCGAGGAAGCCCTGAACGACATCCTGCCGGACAACTCCAACAAGGGCTACAACATGAAGGACGTCATCAAGGCAATCGTCGACGACGGCGAATTCTTCGAGCCGTCGCGCCAGTACGCCCAGAACATGATTACCGCCTTCGCCCGCATGAACGGCGGCGTTGTGGGTATCATCGCCAACCAGCCCAACTATCTGGCGGGCTGCCTCGACATCAACGCCTCGGACAAGGCGACTCGTTTCATACGCTTCTGCGACGCCTTCAACATTCCCCTCCTCACCATCGCCGACGTTCCCGGCTTTCTCCCCGGCAGCCACCAGGAGTGGGGAGGCATCATCCGTCACGGCGCCAAGCTCCTCTGGTGCTACGCCGAAGCCACCGTGCCCAAGATAACGTTAATCACCCGCAAGGCCTACGGCGGGGCGTACATCGCCATGTGCAGCCAGGGACTGGGGGCGGACTATACCCTCGCCTGGCCCCGGGCGGAAATCGCCGTCATGGGCGCGGAAGCCGCCTCCGACATTATTTTCAATAAGGACATCAAAGCCGCGGAAGACCCCGCCTCCCTGAGGGAACAGAAAATCACCGAGTACCGCGAGCTGCTCTACAATCCGTACGTAGCGGCCAAAATGGGCTACATCAACGCGGTCATTAAACCGACTGAAACACGCGCGAAAATAATCGCGGCGCTGGAGGCTTTACAGAACAAGAAGGAGACCCGCCCGTACAAGAAGCACGGCAACATCCCGTTGTAAGAGGGTGTAAGTCTAAATATTCACGTCATTCACGCGAAAGCGGGAATCCAGTAGTATTCCTCTCCCTTTGAAAAAGGGAGAGTTAGAGAGGGATTTTAAGACCATATGCCCAAGACATTAGCCGAAAAGATATTAAGCGAAAAGTCCGGCACGGACGCTAAAGCCGGGGACATTGTTATCGCTAAAGTGGACCTGTCCTTCGTGCAGGACACCACCGGCCCGCTGACCGTCCGCCAGTACCGGAGCAGCGGCATGGGCAAGCTGGCGAACGCCGCCAGAACGGTGCTGTTCATTGACCACGCGGCGCCTAGTCCCAACGCCAACCTGTCTAACGACCATATCCTGCTGCGGGACTTCTCGCAGCAGAGCGGTTGTGTCCTCTCGGAAGCGGGCGACGGCGTCTGCCACCAGATAGTCGCCGAAGCCTATGCCCGACCCGGCGACGTTGTCGTGGGGGCGGACTCGCACACGGTAACGGCGGGGGGACTGGGGGCTTTTGCCACCGGCATGGGCTCATCGGACGTGGCGGTGGCTTTCGGACTGGGCAGGACATGGCTGCGCGTCCCGGAGACATTCAAGATAGTTATCACGGGCGACTTCCAGCATGGAGTCTCGGCGAAAGACCTGGTTTTACACCTCATCGGTAAGATAGGCGCGGACGGCGCCACGTATAAAGCCCTGGAGTTCCACGGCAACACCATCGAGGAAATTGACATGAGCGGACGCTTCACCATCGCCAACATGGCCGTGGAAGCCGGCGCCAAGGTGGGCCTGTTCGCTTCCGACGCAACGACGAAGAAATACCTCGAGGTGGAGGGACGGGGTAAAGACTATAAAACGATTGCCGCCGATGCCGGAGCCGTCTATGAAAAGACGATAAAAATAAACGCGTCAGAACTGGAACCTACCGTATCGAAACCCCATACCGTGGATAACACGGCGCTGGCAGCAGAGCTTAAGGGGACCAAGATACAGCAGGTGGTCATCGGCACCTGCACCAACGGTAGACTGGAAGACATGGAAGTGGCGGCGGGTATTTTAAAGGGCAAGCATAGAGCCCCGTCGGTGAGATTGATAATCGCCCCGGCTTCGCGGCGGGTCATGCTGGAAGCCATGGATTGGGGCTATATTAAAGATTTTGTGGAAGCCGGCGCTATTATCCTGCCGCCCGGCTGCGGGCCCTGTCTCGGACTGCACCAGGGGGCATTGGGCGACGGCGAGTCGTGCCTGTCCACGGCTAACCGCAACTTCCAGGGACGCATGGGCAACCCCAACAGCTTCATTTACCTTGGCAGCCCGGCCACGGCGGCGGCTTCGGCGCTGACCGGCGAGATTACCGACCCCCGGGAGGTGATGTAAGTGCTGAAAGGCAAAGCACACAAGTTCGGCGACGGCATTTCCACCGACCATATTATTCCGGGTCGGTACGCTCACCTCCGCAGCAACCTGCCGGAGCTTGCCATGCACGTCCTGGAGGACGCCGACGTTAATTTCGCCTCGAAGGTGAAGGAAGGCGACTTCGTGGTCGGGGGGAGTAACTTCGGGCTGGGGTCGTCTCGCGAGCACGCCCCGCTGGTTATCAAGATGGCCGGGGTCAGCGCCATACTGGCGAAAAGCGTGGCCAGAATCTTCTTCCGCAACGCCATCAACCTGGGCCTGCCCGTGCTGATATGCGATACGGATAAAATCAACGACGGCGATGAACTGGAGGTGGACCTGGCGGCGGGGAAGGTCAAAGACCTGACCAATGGCACCGAGCTTACCTTCGGTAAAATACCCGACGTCATGCTCAAAATACTGGACGAGGGCGGGCTGATACCCTATATCCAGAAACACGGCGACTTAACACTATAACTGCAAACTAACGTCATTCCCGCTTTCGCGGGAATCCAGAGAGGTCATTAGCATTCTCAAAAAATCTTATGTTTATATTCTTACCAACAAACGTAACGGGACACTTTATATCGGAGTAACAGCTGACCTTGTTAAGCGAATTTACGAGCATAAGAATAATCTTGTAGATGGCTTTTCTAAAAAATATAAATTGCATACATTAGTCTACTATGCACAATGTGATGATATAGAAACAGCTATTCTTCAGGAAAAACGGTTAAAGAAATGGAACCGGAAGTGGAAGCTCGAATTGATTGAAAGGAATAATCCGGATTGGAAAGACCTGTATAATGACATTATCCAATGATGGATTTCTAGATTCCCAATCAAGTTGGGAATTACGTATAGCGGGGGCTGATACCCTATATCCAGAAACACGGCGACTTAA